>NZ_LZKV01000194.1:0-30393 GCF_001672995.1 Mycobacterium sp. 1482292.6
ACGCCTTGTCATCTACTCGGCCCCGCTGACCGTCCTGGCGCTCTTGATCGCCGTCAAACTGATCTCGGTTGGCGTGGCGGGGGTGGCGGCGCTTCCGGCGGCGCGTTGAGCGCACTTCTCTTAACCGCCAACCTGTTTGCCGCGTCGTCACGGATGGCGCGCCGTTGCGGGTCCGGGTCGGCGTTGCCGGAAAAGCAGCCGCCCGGCGCGGCGTCGACGGCGGCCAGCGCACTCGCGTAGCGTTCGTCGGCGCGTACGCGGTCCCCCGCCGCCGCTCGTCGCCGTCGCACCCGACGGCCGGGAGATCCCGCCACGACGGCTCGACCCGGCTAACGGCGATCCCCTCGACAAGTTGCAGCAGGTGCTGCAGGATGCGGCCGGCGCCGCGCCGCCGGGGGAGTCGCCGTAAGGGTGTGTCAGTGTCGTGGCATGAACGAACCGTGTCCCTGCGGCAGCGGCGAGACCTATCCCGCGTGTTGCGGGCCCTTGCATGACGGTGAGCTGCAGGCCCGAACGGCCGAGGCGTTGATGCGCTCGAGGTATTCGGCATTCGCGCGCGGCCACGCCGACTACCTCTTTCGCACCTGGCATCCGCGTACCCGGCCACCCGAGGTGACCGTTGACCCCAGCATCACCTGGACCGGCCTAGAGGTAAGCGACACCGTCGCGGGCGGGGCCGACGACAATGCCGGGGAGGTGGAATTCACCGCCCGCTACGAATCCGCCGGCCGCGGCGGTATTTTGCACGAGCGCAGCCGCTTCGAGCGCCGCGCCGGCCGATGGTTCTATCTCGACGCCGTCGCGAAACGGTCTCTCTGATTTGGAGCGAGTGACGGGATTTGAACCCGTGTGTACGGCTTTGCAGGCCGCTGCCTAACCACTCAGCCACACCCGCACAGGTCGCAACGATGCCAGCGCACGCGGCTGTTGCCCAGAGTTTGCCTCGGCGCGATCATTTCGTTGAGCCGGCGGCGGCCCAAGGACGCCCGCGAGCGTAAGTCCACTGCGAAAAACCAAGCCAATTTCCACGGTGCGCTTACGCTCGCGCTAGCGCCCGCCCTGCCTGCGCGGCCCGTCCGCGCTCGCACCCGCCGCAGCGGTTCGTCAGGCGTTTTGCTCCAAGTGTTCGGCGGTCGTTGAGCTACGACGGGCCTCCTGCGGATAAACTTGCGGTGTCGGAGTTTTAGGTGGTGGCGTGAAAGTCGTTGGTGCGCAATGATCGACTCTGGTGGCGACGCCGATCTGGCCGCGCTGGAAGTCATGCGGTCCGACGAGGATGCAGCCGCGGGTTTTCGGGACTGGCTGGCCGCCGCACAGCGGGCCGGTCAAAGAGTGCTGAGGGAGCCAGACGGCACATACGTGCTATGGCGGCGCGACGACGTCCTCGCCGCCATACGCGATGGCGAGACTTTCGCCAGCCGCCAGGGCGAACTGATGCCCGGCAACCCGCCCTTCGGGCCTTACCGGAAAATAATGGTCGAGCTGTTGTTCACGCCGGGGAATTCGCGGGACATGCTGAGGCCCGTGCGGGGGATCATCGAAAGAATCGTCGGCGCCGTAGCGGCGAGACGGGACAGCTGCGATGGTGCGGGTGTCGCTGACGTTGTCTGGCGCGCAGCATTCGTCACGATCTGCGGGCTGCCTACAGACCTCGCTCCCGACGCGGTCAACGTGGAACTGGTGGGGGCGATCCGCCGAGCGCCACAGGGCGGCCCCGATGTGATCAGCCTTCTCGCCACCGAACCGCTCACCGACCTAGAAGTACTGGGAGTGATGGGATCGGTGGGCCGCGGGGTGATTTTTGCGTCACTAGCCATCAAGGCCGGATTGGCGGTGCTGGCGCGGCAGCCGATACTTCAGCGGGAGCTACGCGAAAACCCAGATCGGCAAGGCAGGTTCATCGAGGAGCTGCTGCGGTTGGATGGTGGGGCGAAGACCGTCTCACGAATCACCAGTCGCAGCATTACAATCGGCGACACGACGATCCCAGCCGCGTCCCCCGTCGAGTTGTGTGTCGGGCTGGTTCACCGTGACGAGACCGACGACATGTCGGGTCACAGCATCAAACTGAATGGTCCGCAACGTCATTGGAGTTTTGGGGGAGGCCCGCACCGTTGTCCTGCGTCGCATCTGGCCCGGGATCTGCTGAGCGCGTTCTTTGAGGTGTGGCTTGCCGAGGTCCCGTTTTTCTGGTTCGACTGGAACGGTGGCGATGTCCCCAGAGCGTGGCATCCCAAAGCCTACAGCGCTCGGCCAGCAGTGATTTTCGACGATTGGTTTCCGGTGCACGTGCCGCTCAGGTGGCGACCAGACCGGTGAGTACGGAGGGATCGGGCTTGGCGCGCAAGACGCCGCGAGCGTAAGTCCACTGCGAAAAACCAAGCCAGTTTCCGTCGTGTGCTTACGCTCGCGACTCGATGAAGGCCGGTCAGAGGCCGATGTAGACGGCCTTGGTGTTGAAGTAGGCCTCGATACCCTTGCGGCCACGCTCGCCGCCCCAGCCCGACTGCTTGTGGCCGCTGATCGGCATCGACGGGTCCGCCGCGAGGGAGGAGTTCACCCAGATCTGGCCCGCGCGAAGCTCATTCACGACGCGGTGGGCGCGGGAGAGGTTCTCGGTCCAAATCGAACCGGCCAACCCGTAGTGCGTGTCGTTCGCGGCGGCGATCACCTCGTCCTCGTCGTCGAACGGGATCACACAGCCCACCGGCCCAAAGATCTCTTCCTTGATCAGGCGCATGTCGGGTGTGGTGTTGGTGATGATCGTCGCCTCGTAGAAGTAGCCCTTGCGGTCCATCGGCTTGCCGCCGGTAATCACCTGCGCGCCACCGGCCACGCCGTCGTTGACGATGCCTTCGACCCGCTTGCGTTGTTTGTCGCTGATCAACGGGCCCAACACGGAGTCCGGATCATCGCTGCCGCCCATCGGCAGCATCTGGGCGAATCCCGCGAGGCCCTCGACCACCTTGTCGTAGATGCCGCGCTGGACGTAAATGCGCGAGGTGCACGAGCAGTTCTGCCCGGAGCCGGCGAGCAGGCCCATGCCAGCGCCCATGATGGCCTTGTCGAGGTTGGCGTCGTCGAACATGATCAGCGGCGACTTGCCGCCGAGCTCGAGGGTGAGCCGCTTGAGGTTCCCCGCCGCCGCCTTCACGATCAGCCGACCGACCTCCGTCGACCCGGTGAACGAGATCTTGTCGACGTCCGGGTGCGCGGTGAGCGCGGCGCCGGTGGTCTCGCCGTAACCGGTGATGACGTTGAGAACGCCGTCGGGCAGACCCGCCTCGCGGAAGATCTCCTCCAGTTTCAGCGCGGTCAGCGGCGTCTCCTCGGCGGGCTTGAGGACCGCGCTGCATCCCGCCGCCAGCGCCGGCGCGACCTTGAGCATCGCGACGAAAAACGGTCCGTTCCAAGGGATGATGAGGCCGACGACGCCGACGGGCTCGAGCTGGGTGAAGGTGTGGTAGGTCTCCCAGGTGCCGAGCAGGCCGTCAGAGACGAGATTGGCCGACTCGCCGTGGATCTTGCCGACCCAGCCGGCGTAGTACTTCAGCATGTCTACCGAGACCGGGATGATGTGGCCCGCGGCCGTCAGGTTCATCCCGTTGTCCTGCGACTCGAGCGCGGCCAGCTCGTCTTTGCGTTCCTCGATGATGCGCGCCGCGCGGAAGAGCACGTTGGCGCGGTGCGATGCGGGCGCCTTGCGCCACACCCCCGACTCGAAGGTCTCGCGTGCCCGGGCCACGGCCGCGTCGACGGCCGCCTGGTCGGAATCGGGGACCTCCGCGATCTGCTCCTCGGTGGACGGGTTGAAGACCGCAATGGTGTTACTCAATGTTCCTCATAGCCCTTCACTCGCGGGGAATGCTGTCGTCGCCCGACAGAGGTTACGCGCTTAACCAAGGGGTGTCCAGTACGCATCGAAGACCGCGGCGAGCCTGCAACCTAGGTGGATTCCGCTGGTCACCGCCATGACGAACAGGAACCGAGGCCCGCGGGGCGCGACTTTGACCCCTGCCCGAACCCCCGCCTGGACGGCTAGATTGACCCCTATGCGGGTTGTTCGTCTGTTCGGCGCGGTCCTGACGATCCTCGTAGCGGGGCTGCTCTGGGCAACCCCGGCCGGGGCGCAGCCCCCGTTCAAGCTCACCGACCACATCACCGACAGCACCGGCGTGCTGACGGCTTCCGACCGGGCAGCGGTCAGCGAAGCGCTCGACCGGCTCTACCGCGATCGGCACATTCAACTGTGGGTCGTCTACGTCGACAACTTCAACAGGTTCAAACCCGACAACTGGGCCGATAAGACACGCAGCGCCAGCGGGATCGGCGACCACGACGCGTTGCTGGCCGTCGCCACCAACACCAAGCTGTACGCGTTCAGCGTGCCCCCACAGGTGCCGGGCCTGACACCGGCAGAGTTGAACAGCTTGCGCAGCAACCAGATTGAACCCGTGCTCGGCGCCAAGAACTGGGGTGGTGTGGCGGTCGCGGCGGCCGACGGGCTGGACAAATCGGCCAGCTCGCCCAAGGCGGCTGGCTCGTCAAAGTCGAGCTGGCTGCCGATCGCGATCGGCGTCATCGCCGTCGTGGTCTTCCTGCTGCTGTTGCTTCTGCTGTTTCGCGCACGCCGCCGCCGGCGCGCGAGCACTACCGGTGGACAGGTGGCCGTGGACGGCGGCGATCCTCCGTTGCAGCAGGCGTTGTCGACCGCCGACGCCAGGGTGCGCCAGATCTCTGACTATGCCGCCAGGCATCGCGCCACCATCGGATCCGAGGCCCAGGCCAGGCTCGACGACGCGAAACGGCACCTGGCAGCGGCGCGCGACAAGGAAGCGGGCAACCAGGACGAAGCGATTGCGTACGCCAACCGGGCATCGACGCTGGCCGCACAGGCGCAAACGCTGGCCAATGCCGATGTGCTCGCCGCGCACCGCACGCCGCGACGACGCGGCAACGCGTCGGCCCGGTGATCGCCGAAAGAGAGCCGCGTAGCTATCGATAGCTTGCACGCAGCAGCGCCACCGCCTGTTCGACGGTGTCCTCGATATTTCGCGTCGCGTCGACGCGGAGCAAGCACGGACTGTTGCTCGTCGGGAGGCGTGAAAGCGGCTCGCAGCTCAGGCCACAACTCGATGCGCGCATCCGAGACGACGCCTCGCTCGGTGGCGCGTCGCTCGAGACGCGCCATCAGCGTGGCGTCGTCCGCGTCGCACAGGACCACGTGAAGATCGGCGCCGAGTCGATGCGCAACCTTTTGCATCTGGGCCCGCTCGGCGGGGTTGCCGAACGTGGCGTCGACGACCACGCCGCGGCCGCGGCGTAACCAGCGGCCCGCGTCGCGGCGCAGCGCAGCGTATGTAGTCCGCGTCGTTGCGGGGTCGTAGAGACCGGAGCCGAACGCATCGGTGCCACGCCGGGTGGGTTCGATTCCCGCCATCCTCTTGCGCGCCACGTCCGACGAGAGGTGCACCAGCCCGAATCGGCCGGCGAGAGAGCGCGCCAATGTCGTTTTGCCGCTTGCCGGAAGGCCCATGGTGACCACCATCGGTGGTCGTGGCAGGCCACCCGCATGCGCCCAGGCCAGGTCGAAGTAGGCCCGCGACTCCGCGATGAGTTGATGCCCTTCACCATCGGGAGTCTGTTCGGTTTGGGCCAGCCGTAGGCTGCGGACCTTGCCGCGAACGTAGGCGCGATAGCACGTGTAGAAGTCGAGCAGGCTGGGCAAGCCATCGTCGCCGCTGGCCCGGACATAGGAGTCGACGAAGGCCCAGGCCAGGTCCGCGCGTCCGTGATACTCGAAATCCATGGCCAGAAACGCCACCTCCGAGGCCAGGTCGGCGCACCGATAGCGCGGCGCGAACTGCAAGCTGTCGAACAGCAGGATCTGGCCGTTGTCGATGCAGATGCTGGCGGCGTGCAGGTCACCATGCCCATCCCGGACGTGACCTTCCGTGACCCGTTGTCGAAGCAACGGCGCGTTGCTGCGCACGAACTGGTCCACGTACGTGCGGATGTCCTCGTTGACGTCGCGCGAGATGGTTCGGCCGATGAAAGGTGCCATCTGGTCGAAGTTTTCCCGCCAATTCGCTATCACGCTGGGCGCGCTGCCGTACTCATCGATGTCCGGGCCGGTCTCGGCCCTGTCGTGAAGCTTGGCCAGGGTGCGACCAATTCGACGCGCGAGACGGATGTCAACGTCACCGCGCGCGAGCTTGGCGGGCAGCATGCCCTCCTCCGGTAGGCGCCGCATCCACACGGCCGGCTCGCCCGACCCCGGTTCACCGCCGATGCGGTAGTGGCCTTTTCGCTCGGCGACCTCGACGACTCCCAGATACATCTGCGGGCTGAACCGCCGATTGAGGCGCAGCTCCTCTGCGCAGTCGGCGCGGCGGCGCTCGACGGTGGTGAAGTCCAGGAAGCCGAGGTTCACCGGCTTCTTGAGCTTGTAGGCGTAACTGCCGGCGAGCAGGACCCACGAGCTGTGCGTTTCGTGGAGACGCACATCGTCGGCCGGCGGGTCGTAGGCATCGGGTCGCAGCAGATCGGCGACGATCCGCGGGTGGCCGTCGGGTCCGGTCGGGTCGAAGGCGTGCGTCATGGTCTCGCCGAACGATTGCAGGCGCTCTGCCCGCCCGTCAAGGGCTTTCGTATCCTGGCCGGACGTCGGCGGGCACCAGCGAGTGCGTGACGTCCACGCCGTCGAAGGTGACTGTGTGGGCGGCATGCCGCAGGGGCTCGATGGTGCCGCCCTGGTGCACGACAGCGCCGCCGCCGGTGGGGATTCCGAGGCCGGTCACCGATCCGTCGAGCAGCTGAATTGTTCGCGAGAGTCGCGTCCATTTGGCCCGCTCGTCGTGCGCGTCGATGATCATCGGCACCAGATTGAACAGGGTGAGCAGCTCGGTCGCGGAAGTTTCTGGTGCGTCGGCTAGTTCGTGGCGTCCGAGCTGGACGGCACCGGCCGAGACACCAACGAGGACAGCTCCTTTGGCGTACCGGTCCAGAATCACGTCCTTCATGCGCGTTTTCTCGAACGTAGTCCAGCCACGACGCACATCGCCGCCGGCGAGGACGATCAACTGTGCTCGCTCCAGGAAGGCGCGGTCGTGAGGTCCGAAGGACGAACGGACCATCCGGCGGTCGGTGAGGCCCATGGCATCCATTGCGGCTTCGAAGATTTCGTAGAACTCCAGACGATCGCCGTTGGAGGCGCCGACGTAGGCGGCGCTCGGCGGCTCGTCGCGTGCCAATCCATCGAGCGCTTCTTCGAGAAGGAGCCGGTCGTGACGCTTCCAGAACAGCAGCTGGCTGTCCGCCAGCAAGTAGAGCGGTTGACGTTGCGGCGCCGTCACTTCGGCTGGTCTTTGCCGGTGAGCTCGTCGAAGCGCGCCAGCGCGGCGTCGAGGTCCGCCTCGTCGAATACCTCGCAGCGGTTGATCCGGTCGCCGTCGAGAGTAAAAAGACTTATCTCGAGCCACTCGGCATCGAAGCCGTCCGGTGACGTCCCATGCGTCGACTGGGTGACGACAGCTCCGAGATCGCTCAGCCGATGCACCGCATAGACGTAGATCTTCGCCTGCGGCGCCACCTGCCACGTGGCATGGATGTATGGAACGAGGTCACCCGGCGAAAACGCTCGACCCCGCCGGTGGTCTAGGTTCACCCAGTCTGGCGTCGTCAATGGAAGCTTGTGTTCGTTGAACGCGGCGAAATCTCGCAACAGTGTCGACCACGTACGCCCATGGGCGGCTGTTTCGATTGCTAGATAACGCGTTTCGAGTTCTTCGAAAGCGCGGTCGATGTCGTCGACATCGAAGAATACGTGTGCCGCAATCCGCCCGGCGGAGTCGACCTCGGTGACTCCCAAAATCTCGACCACAAATTCCCCCGGTTGTAAGCCGTGGTCAAAGGAACGCACACGAATGAGGGCGAGGCGCTCGCCGCGTGTCGCAATGACCGTCAGAGCTACCCGCGCGAGGCCCTCTTCTAAAGCTTGCATGTTTTTCAGCATGGCATCGCGACCGTCCCAGAACCCGACATTCACCACTCTCCGGTGATCCTCGACGAAGCTGTTGTCGGCCAAAATCTCGGCTGCAGCGGCCCAATCGCGGGCCGCCGAGTGCGCAAAGAGAAGGTATTCCGCCCGGCTTGCCGCATTCTCCAGTCGCTGCGTGGGACGGTGCAGCTCATCGAACTTCGCGAGCGCTTTATCGAGGTCTGCCTCGTCGAAGACTTCGATGCGGCTAAGCAGGTCGCCCTCGACCGCAATCACGTAGGTCAACCGCAATTCCGCGTCGAAACCCTCTTGCGAGCGCAATCTCAGCACTTGGGTGGTGACCGCTCCGACGCCGCTGAGCTGATGCACGGCTTCGATGTAGGCGTTGGCTTCCGAGGTGAGGTCCCACATGGCACCAACTGATGTGGCCAGCTCAACATCGTCGATCGATACGAGCGGTCGATGATCGATGTAAACCGGGTCCGGCGTCGTCGCGGGAAGCTCGTGGCGATTGAATCGGGCGTTGGCGCCGATCACCACCGACCACGGATCGGCGTGATTGGCTGCTTCCCCGGCAAGGTAACGGCTTTCGAGCTCCGCGAAGGCGGCGTCGATATCTTCGAGATCGAAAATGACGTCCGCCGCAACGCGCCTGTCGAAATCGAGCTCGACAATGTTCAGTGCGTCGTTTGCAATCGCTTCCGGGTCGCGGCCCGAAACGCGAACACGGAGCAGCGCGAGGCGTGCGCCACGAGTCGCTATGACGCTCGGCATCGTCAAGGTGAACCCGACCTCAGCGAGCGCCCTCGTGCTTTCGATATTGGCTTTCCGGCCGCTGATAACCCCGGCATTCACTACTCGCCGACGGTCGTCGACGGAGATGTTTTCGGCGGTTAGCTCGGCGAGGGCGTCCCAGTCACGGGCATCCAGATGCTCACAAATGCGCTCGTACGCTTGGCTTGCCGGGTTTTTCAGAGCCGGCCGACTGAGCTGATCGAACCTTGCGATCGCGGCGTCGATGTCTGCCTCGTCGTATACCTCGACGCGGTTCATCAGGTCGCCTTCGACTGTCCCGACGTTGATCGTCCGCCACTCGGCCTCAAATCCGTCTTGCGAGGCTCCGCGGGCAACATGGGTAATGACCGCTCCTGTGTCGCTGAGCTGGTGCACAGCCTCGATGTAGACACTGATGTCCGGCATGAGGTCCCAAACGGCCGGAAGATACGCATCTAGCTTCTCAGGCTCGGTCGTTAAGACCGCTCGATGGTCGACGAACACTGAATTCGCAGTCATGCCGGGGATTTCGTGCCGGTTGGCCCTGTCATAAGCTCGTGCGACGGCTGACCATGTGTGCGCGTGCGCGGACGCTTCTCCTGCCAGGTAACGGGTTTCAAGCTCTTCGAAGGCTCCGTCAACGTCTTCGGGGTCAAATACGACAGTAGCCGCACATCGGCTGTCGTCGTTGACCTGTACGACGGAAAGCGCGGCAGCCTGCGATGCCGTGGGTAGCGAATCTTGGCTTGCAAAGGTGAAACGCAGGATTGCGAGGCACTCTCCACGAGTCGCAACGGTGGTCGCCCGGACATCGGACTTCCAAACTTCGGCGGTGGCGCGCCAATTCGCCATCTCAACGTCTCGACCGCGGCGGATTCCGGCGTTTATGCCTCGACGACGGTCGTCCGACAAGAACGCTTCATCGACCAGGCCCGCCATCGCCTCCCAGTCGCGAGCGGCGAAGTACGCCAGGAATTGCCCGACCGTCAAGGTCGCCCTGTTCTCCAATCGCGGTGCCGGCCGGCTGAGTTCCTTCAACCGCGCGATGGCGGCTTCCGTGTCTGTCTCGTCGAAGACTTCGCAACGGGTGAGTCGACCATCATCGACGAGGTGAAGCATCACCATGCGCCATTCGACTCCCACGCCGTCCGGCGAGGACCCGTGTGCATAGTTGGTGATCACCGCTCCACGACTGTTGATTTCGTGCACGGCTTCGATATGGACCTTGAAGTCAGGCGTGAGATCAAAGAGCGTGTGGACGGCCGAAGTCATATCGCTGGCGGTGAACGGCGTGCCCCGGCGGTGGTCGACCGTCACCCAATCCTCTGGGGGATACTCATGCCGGTTGAACATCGCGTGCACGCCGGCGACCGCTGCCCACGTGTCTGCGTGAGCGGCCGCTTCGCCTGCGACGTAACGGGCATCGAGCTCTTTGAACGCAGCCTCAATATCGTCAAGATCGAACACGAGGCGCGCCACGGCCTGACCTTCGGCGTCGAGCTCGATGATGTCGAGACCCACCACGGAGAACCCCTCGTGCCCGGGGTCCGGGCCCGAGATCTGCACACGACTGAGGACAAGGCGCGCTCCTCGAGTCGCGATTACCTCCGTCATCAGGTCAATGTCGAGCTCGGCCAGCGCCGAAACCTCGTCCATCACAGCACTTTTGCCCGGGCGGACGCCGGAATTGACCACTCGGCGTCGGTCTTCGGTGCAAACGTTGTCGGCGAACATCTTGGCAATTGTTTGCAAGTCGCGTTCCGCATAGCACGCCTTGAATCGCTCGTACAGCCGGCTTGCCGCATTCTCCGGTCGCCGGGCCGCCGCCTGAATCGCGTCGAAGCGGGCAAGGGCCTCCTCGAGGTCTGCCTCGTCGAAAAGCTCGGTGCGGCTGATTCGGTCGCCGTCGAACAACACAACGTCGACTACCTGCCACTCGGCGTCGAAACCCGCCGGGGAGGTCCCGATTGCCACGTGGGTGACCACGGCGCCACGACCGCTCAGCCGGTGCACAGCCGCGATGTAGATGCGGGCCCGCGGCGAAAGTTCCCACGTCGCATGGAGAAACGCCTCCAGGTCGCCCGCACCGATCGGTGCGAGTCGCCGGTGGTCGATGTTTACCCAATCAGGTGTCGTCGCCGGTATCTCCCGGCGGCTGAGTGCCGCGAAAGCCTCTGTCATGAGCGACCAGGTGCGGGAGTTGGAGGAGGCCTCGCCGGCCAGGTAACGCGAATCGAGTTCGGCGACAGCGGCGTCGAAGTCGTCGCCATCGAACACGACGCGTGCCAAGACCCGGTTTTCGGCATCGATCTCGATGAGACCGAGCACCTCGCTGTGAAATGCGGCGGGTCCTTGCTCGGGGCCAAAGAACCGAGTACGACCGAGGAAGAGGCGCTCGCCCCGCGTGGCGATGACGTCTGAAACTATCTTCTGGATGCCGACGTCAGCCCACGCCCGCATATTGTCGATATCGACCTCTCGACCCAGTTGGACTCCCGCGCCCACCACGCGACGACGATCGTCACTAGTAAACCCGTCGGCCGTCATCTCCGCCATCGAATCCCAGTCGCGGGCCGCGAAGTACGCCAGGAATCGGTCGTCGATTTGGCTCGCTTTGTTTTGCAGTTGCCGCGGGCGTGGATGCAGCTGATCGAACCTCGCGATCGCGGCGCCCAGGTCTGCCTCATCGAAGATTTCCAAGCGGTTGACCAAATCACCTTCGATAGTAAGGACGCTGATCCCTCGCCACTCGGCTTCAAAACCTTCTCGCGAGGTTTCGTGCGTCACATTGGTAACCACAGCCCCTAGGTCGTCCAGTCGATGCACCGCCTCTATGGAGTTGCTCAGGTACGGCGTGGCGAGCCAATTGTTTAGTGATGCAGAGACATGGCCAGGGGCGAACGATATCCCTCGCCGATGATCGATGTTCACCCAATCTGCTGTCGTCGCTGGATGCTCACGCCGATTCAGCGCGGTGTAGGCCCCCTTGATTACAGACCACGCGCGCGCGTGGGCCATCGCCTCGCCAGCCATGTATCGGGCGTCGAGTTCGGCGACGGCGGCGTCGAAGTCTTCCATGTCGTATGAGACGACCCTGGCGATTCGGTCATCGGCGTCAACCTCGAAGACATTAAGGGCATCATTTTGGACCCCGCCGGGATCGGAGCCGGTGGCGCGACTCCGCGCGAGGACGAGACGTTCTCCACGGATCGCGATGGCGCTCACCATCGAGATCGTGAACCCGACTCCGGCGGCCGCCTGCAAGTCTCGGATCACATCGTCCCGACCGTGCTGGGTATCAGCACTGACGACCCGCCGATGGTCTATGCCGACATAGTCGTCAGCCACCGTTTGAGCCATGGCATCCCAGTCGCCAGCCGCGAAGTGCGACCAGACATGTTTGAATACGCGCGAGGCCGCATTCTCCAGCTCCGGCGTCAGCCGGCCGAGCTCCTCAAACCTGGTGATCGCGGCATCGATGTCCGCCTCGTCGAAGACCTCAGTCCGGTGAATCTCGTCATCCGCGACCGCAAAAACCGCGAGCCCGCGCCACTCCGCCCTCAAGCCCTCTGGCGAAAACTCCTGTGCCGCATAGGTGATGACCGTCCCGGCATCGCTCAGCCGATGCACTTGCTCGACATAGATATTGGTGTCCTGCCGAGAGTCCCACCCGGCGTTGATGTATGCGGATACATCGCCGGGCCCGAACGCCGTCTCGCGTCGATGGTCGACATTGACACAATCGGGCGAAGTAAGTGGCGGCTCATGCCGGTTGAGCGCGGCGTAACTACGCGCTACGGCCGACCACGTACGTGCACACGACGCCGCTTCGCCGGCCAGGTAGCGAGCTTCGAGTTCAGCCATGGCGGCGTCGAAGTTTTCCAGGTCGAACACCATGACCGCCTTGATCCGCTCGTCGGCGTCGATTTCGAGGAGGTTGAGCACATCAGTTTGGAACGCCGCAGAGTGCACGCGAGTGAGGGTGAGGCGCTCGCCGCGGGTCGCAACCGTGGTCGACGTTAGGTTGTCCGGAGCGATGTCGACGAGCACTCGCCAGTTGGCGACGTTGGCGTCACGGCCTTGGATGACCTCGGCGGCCACAACGCGACGTCGGTCATAGGTTGAAACGTCTTCGGCGTAAAACTCTGCAATAGCGGGCCAGTCGCCAGCCGCCAAGTGGTTAAGGAAATGCTCGACCACGCGGGTCGCAGCGTTCTCCAGCCGTCGCGCGCGCCGGTCGAGCTCCTCAAACCTTGCGATCGCGGCACCGAGGTCTGTCTCGTCGAAGAGCTCCGAGCGGTCTATCAGGTCGCCTTTCACCGTCGAAACGCCGACCTCCCGCCATTCGGCGTCGAAGCCCTCGCGCGAGATCCCTTGGTACACGCGCGTGACGACCGCTCCCAAGGCGGTCAGTCGATGCACAGCCTCGATGTAGATGTTGACGCCCGGCGTCAGTAGGTCCCACGTGACTTTGAGGTACGCCGCAAGGTCGCCCGGCGCAAATGCTCTCGCTCTCCGGTGGTCGAGGTTGACCCAGTCAGGCGTCGTGGGCGGTGGTTCGCGTCGGTTAACCGCGGCGTACGCCCGCGTGATGATCGACCAAGTCCGCGCGTGCGGCGCGGCTTCGCCCGCGAGGTACCGGCGGTCGAGCTCAGCGATAGCGGCGTCGAAGTCGTTGAGGTCGAATGCGGCCATTGCCGCAATCTGCTCTGTGGTGTCGATTTCGACTATTTGTAGGAAATCGACGCGGAACGCGCCCGGTTCCAGGCCGCTTCGCGAGTAGCGGGCACGAACGAGGGCGAGGCGTCCTCCACGCGTTGCGACGGTGTCGGACGTTGCGTCCGTCACCTCAATGTCGGCGGCCGACCGATAGTCTTCGATCGCAGCACCCGGGCCGCGTCGAATCCCCGCGCCTACCACCGAACGACGATCGTCGCCGTAGTAGTCCTCAGTGAGGAGCTCGGTTATCGCATCCCAGTCGCGGGCCGCGAAATACGCATGCAGGCGTTCGTATGCCCGCGTGGCGGCATTCGCCAGCGGCGCTCGAGAAGGTATCTCCTCAGGTCGGGCGTATGCATTAGTAAGTTCCGCCATCGCGGCGTCCATGTCTTCGACGTCGAACCAGACCTGCAGGCAGATCTGGCCATCTTCGTCGATGCCATAAAGCAGGACGAATTCGTCCTGCGGCGCCCCAGGGGTCGCGTCGTCCGCGCCTATCACCAGTCGAGCGAGCGCTAGACGCTCACCTCGGACGGCGACAATCCTTTGGCTGAGCCGCATAGGGACTGTCTCTAAAACCCGCCTGTTCACACGTGGAAATTCGCCCGGTGGGACGTCTAATTGTCCAAAGCCGACTATCTTGCGGCGGCTCTCGATCAATCCGTCTGGCGCGAACAGCTGCTCGAATTCGTCCCAAGCCTCACGATTTATGGCGGCCACCACGCGTTCGCCGACTCGGACGCACGCATTGTCGAGTTCGACAACTGGCGCTTCGGGCGGAGCCGGTGCGGGCGGAACGGCATTTTCGCCGAGAACGGCCCGCGCCATGTCCGCAAGCGCCGCAGCGCCTTTGCGTTCGTATAAATCGACCGCTTGCCCTGCGGCGGTTCGTGCCGCCGCCATGTCGCCACCACGCCCCAGAACCGTTGCCAGCGTCAGGCACGCGTCACCGTGATCGACCAGGGCGTCGGTGCGCTCGGCCAAAGTCACCGCGGCCTCGGCGACCTGGCGGGCCGCATCGTAGTCGTCGCCGCGGGCCAGCAAGTGTGCCCGCAGCGTGCGCCACGCGATCGACGCCTTCAGCGCGTGCCCGGCCAAACGCTCACTTTCCGTGCACAATTCGGCGGCCTCAGACTCGCGGTCGAGGGCAAGGCATGCGCGGCCCAGCAGTGCCGCGGTCTCGGCGGTGTCGGCGTCCAGCCCCATACGACGAAAACCGTTGTAGGCCTTGCGTAGATGAGTCTCCGCCGCGGCTGGGTCATTGCCGATGAGTTCGACGATGCCGGCAAACTGCTCGACTTCCAGCAGCGCGTGGCGCAGGCCGAGCTCGGTGACCGTGCGCCGGGCCGAATCGATCATCCGCCGGGCCGCGGCCGTACGGCCGCGGAACGCCTCGAGCACGGCCTGGCATCGCGTGGAGGTCGCCTCGACGGCGGGGGAGTCGGTCGTGATCCGAAGCAGCCGAACCACATCCAGGCACCGGCCGCCCGCGCGCGGAACCGGATTAGGGCCCCACAGCGCCGCCAGGGGTGCGCCCGCCAAGACCGCGTTCACCCGGCGATGTTCGCGGGCCCGCCGCGCCGCGGTCAGGGCGTCATCGAGGGCAACTTCGCAGTCACCGATGCGGCCAAGACGGGCGAGGCACCCGGCGCGCACGGTGTGCGCCTTGGCTTCTCCAGCGGGGTCGTCCAGTTCGGCGAGTTTGGCGGCGGCCGCGCCCAACGCGGTTTCGACCTCGTCGAGCCGTTCGGGGTGAATTAACATGGTCAGCTGACCATCGAAACATGTCGCCCACGCCGCTAGCCGGGCCGAATCCACTGTCGCGGCTTGCAATTGAGAGACCGCACCGGCCGCGGAGGCCACGTCACCGGCGGCCAGCAGAGCCTCGCAACGCGCGACCAATAGCTCAACGGTCTGGTCGTCGCGGTCGGGGAGCTCGTCGTCGATCTCCTCCAGCGCGTGCAGGGCGCGGTGGTAAAGGTCAGCGGCGCCCTCGTAGGCGAGTCGTGCCATCGCCTGATCTGCGGCACGCCGACAGTAGAACACCGCCTTGGCCGCGTTCCCCGCCCACGCACACTCGAAATAGTGATGAGCCAGTTCGGCCAGCAGCTCGTCCTCGGCGCCCGGCGACGTCTCCAAGGTGGTGGCGATGCGCTGGTGCAATCGCATGCGCCGCACCGACGCCAGCTCGGCAAGCAGAGACTGCCGGACGATGGCGTGGTTGAACCGGTAGAACCCGCCGGGCTCTTCGATGACGATGCCCGCTTGACGCGCCTCGTCGAACGCGTCGACGAGGTCGGTGCCGACCACCTGTTCGACCAGCTCCACAGCAAAGCGGCTGCCGATCACCGCGGCGGCGGCAAGGGCTTTGTTGGTCTCGACCGGCAGCCGAGAAAGCCTGCGGCTCACTGCTTCCCGTACACCCTGGGGCAGGGTGCTCTGGTCCCACACGCCGCCACTCTCATCGACGTGACGCAGGGCCTCGATGAGGAAGAAGGGGTTGCCGCCGGTAACCGAGGCCAGCGCGTGGGCGAGTTCCTCATCGTCGTAGCCCGCCTCGGCGACGTAGGTGGTCACGTCGTCCTCGTCGAGGCCGCCGAGGTTGAGCCGATTGGCAGTGCCATCTCGGTGTAGGTCGGCGAGCGTCGCCGCCAGAGGGTGGGCCCGGTCGAGGTCGGTGCTGCGGTAGGTACCGACGATTTGGACGCGGGCGTGGTCGCCGAAGCGCAGCAGATGCCGCAGGAGCAGCAGTGTCGGTTTGGCCGCCCAGTGCAGGTCGTCGAGAACCAGAAGGACCGGCGCGCTCGTCGACGCGGTTTCCAGCAGAGCGACGACGGCATCGAAAAGCGCGTAGCGCTCCGTGTCGGGATCCGAGTGGGCGGGGCGGACGAGATCGGGCACGACATCGGCCAGCCCGGGCACGAGTGACAGCAACGCCTCGACGCCGCGCAGCCCCCTCAGCCGGTCGGGTCCCATGCAGGGCACCAGCGAACGCAACGCTTCCGCGAACGGCTGATAGGGCGCGCCGAGGTCCTCGTCGCACCGGCCGTACAGCACGATCGCTCCGAGCTCGTACGCCCGCTGCGACCATTCGCCGGCCAGACGCGTCTTGCCGACACCGGGCTCGCCGGCGATCAGCACCGTGCGGACGCCGCCGGCCAGCGCGGTCTGCCATGCGGACAGCAGCCCCTCGAGTTCGCGGCCCCGGCCGACGAATGGCCCCGGACCGACGAGTACCGCCGGAAGGCCGGGACGCTCGAGGGGCGCCGCTTCGGCCCTATGCGATTCCGGTTGTTCCACACCGGTTTCCAGACGCAGTTCGAAGACATGCTCCGGGCGCGCGAGGTTTTTCAGCTGACGCATCCCCAGATCGGTGAGCAACACGTCGTCGGCCAACGTGTCGATGACGAGCTCGGCCGTCGCGCCGGAGCACAGGATCTGGCCACCCTCGGCCAATGACCGCAGCCGCGCGACCCGGTTGACGGCCCGGCCGAAGTAGTCGCCGTCGCGAAGCTCGACCTCGCCGGTGTGCAACGCCATCCGCACACGGATGGGATCGCGCGAGACCCACGGCTCATGCGCGATCGCGTCCTGCAGTTCCACGGCGGCGGAGGCGGCCGCGGAGGGCCGGTCGAACACCGAGAACGTCGCGTCCCCCTCGCCGCGCGTTTTGATCAGCCGTCCTCCCCGCGACGTGACGACTTGTTCCACGAGCTCGTCGTGGCGCGCGAGCGCCACCGCCATGGCGTCGGCGTCGGCCTCCCAGGCAGCCGTCGACCCCTCGATGTCGGTGAGCAGGAAGGTGACCGCGCGCGTCACCGACGGAGCATGTTGTGCCACAGCCACATCCAGCGACGCGTCCTGCGCGACGATCGCGGCCTCGAGTCGGCGGAGATTCGGGCCGGGATCCACCCCGAGTTCGTCGGCGAGCAGCGATCGCGCTCGCTGATAAGCGCCGAGGGCCTCGCCCTGCCGGCCGGCCCGGTAAAGGGCGAGCATCAGCTGACCCCATCGCCTTTCCCGCAGCGGGGCCTCAGCCACCGCCGCCTCGAGATCGCCGATGACTTCGGCGGCGCGGCCCGTGGCCAGCAGTGCGTCCGCGCGATCTTCGACCAGCGCGGCATGGCTCTCGATCCACCGCGTCTTTTCCGAAGTTCCGGGCCGGCCATCGGGAAGTTCGGGGATCCCGCGCCAAAGGGCAAGGGCCTCCTCGAACCGTGCCACCGCTTGGCTGGTGTCGCCAGCGGCGGCGGCGTCGCGCCCCAGCCGGGCCGCCGACTTGTAGCGCGAGGCGTCGATCTCGCTGTCGGCCAGAACCCAACCGGCCCCCTGGGTCAGGACAAAGCCGTCACCCAGGGCGCGGCGTAACGAGGAGATGTGGGTCTGCAGGGCCTTGGCCGCGGTGCGCGGCGGCTCCTCGCCCCAGAGCAGTTCGACGAGGGTGTCGGCCGGCACGACGGAGCCGCCGTGCAGTCCCAGCATCGTGAGGATGGCGCGCGGTTTCGCGCCCGGTATAGCGACGGGCGTCCCGTCTTGCCGGACCTGGAGAGGTCCCAACACCCCCAGTTCCACCGATGAAAGCGTACTCACGTCAGCTATCTTCGGCGGGACAATTCAATACCTGGTCAAGATCGGGTAAAGGCACGCTGCCTGCAGTTCTTGAATGCAAGCAATCTGACGTGAGCGCGAAGTATGTTGGCCAGCTACTGAGCGGGTACACGCCCACTCGTGCACGAGGAAACTCAGGGCAGGGATGGAGTGTCGCCTTCCAGACATCGCCGTCGACCCGACCCGTTACCGTTGATGCCCATGGATGGCGACCGAGGTGACTCTGCCTTCACCTGGCAGGGCCGGCGCGAATTGGTGAGTCGCATGCATGACCAGCTCGATGAGCTGGTGGCGGCGCGCGACCAAATGGAACAACTGGTGCGGGTCATCGTCGAGATCGGCTCGGATCTGGACCTGGACGTGACGCTGCAGCGGGTCCTCAACGCGGCGATGGAGCTGACCGGCGCCCGCTACGCCGCCCTGGGCATCCGCGCCGCCGATGGTGCGCTCGTTTCCTTCGTGCATGCGGGAATCGACGTCGATACGGCACGGCGGCTAGGCGAGCTCCCGATCGGCGATGGTCTGCGCGTCGACGATCTGAATACCCATCCCGACACAGCGGAGCTGGCCGGACACGAACCGCCGATGCATGCGCTGCTCGGCATCCCGATCACGGTGCGGGGGGCCAACTTCGGCAGCCTGTATTTGGCTGACGACCGTCCGGGACGCGTCTTCTCCGACTCCCAGGAAGGCGCCGTACGAGCGATGGCCACGGCGGCGGCCGCCGCCATCGACAACGCCCGACTATTCGAACGAGAGCGCGAATCGGCGAGATGGACGAAGGCCAGCCGCGAGATCACGACGGCGCTGTTGTCCGGCGACCCGCAGACGGGGCCGTTGCAGCTCATTGTGAACCGGGCGTTGGAGCTGGCGGGCGCCGAGCAGGCGATCCTGCTGGTGCCCCGGGAGCCCGAACGGCCCGTCGGCGAGGTCGACACCCTGGTCGTGGCCGCAACGGCGGGCCGCTACTCCTCGGAGGTGATTGGTCGGCAGGTTCCGATGGACGGCTCGACCACGGGCGGTGTGGCCCGCCGCGGGCTGCCGCTGATCACTGACTCCTTCGAATACCCGATCGAGGGATTCACCGACGTGGGCGAACGCTCGGCGATCGTCATGCCGCTGATCGCCGACGGTGCCGTACTCGGCGTCATCGCCGTCGCGCGCGACCCGCACCAGTCCGCCTTCGGCAACGACTACCTGGATCTCGTCAGCGACTTCGCCCGGCACGCGGCCATCGCACTGGCGCTGGCGGCGGGTCGCGAACACGCGCTCAACCAGGAACTGGCCCAGGCCGACACGGTCGATGACGCCGTGCATGCCGCCGCCGAGGAATTGCGCCGGCTATGGCGGGCACGCCGGGTTCTGGCCGTCACCTTCCCCGCACAAAGCTCGTCCGCCGAAATGGCGTTCGGTGAACCCCAAGTCGTGTCGGTTGGCGAGCCGGCAGAGTGGGCCGATTTGTCACCGCACACCCAGCAGGCGCTCAGTTCATTGCGCGACGGCGACCTGCTCACCTCTAACTCAAGAGAGCCCGGGACGGCTGGCATCGCACTGCAGCACCCCGACGGTGTGCTCGTCGTCTGGATCGATCTGACCGACCAGCGCCTGTTCACCCTTGAGGACCAGACCTTGCTCACGGTCTTGGCGGGCCGCCTCGGCCAGGGGCTGCAGCGGGTGCATCAGGTCGACCAGCAACGCGAAACCGCGCTGGCCCTGCAACACGCGATCCTCGGCCCGGCCGATCTGCCGGCCGGCTTCGCGGTGCGGTATCAGGCCGCGACGAGGCCTCTGCAGGTCGGCGGCGACTGGTACGACATCGTCGACCTGGAAGACGGACGGATCGCCTTGATCGTCGGCGATTGTGTGGGCCACGGCCTGGCCGCGGCCACCGTGATGGGCCAGGTGCGCAGCGCCTGTCGCGCGCTGTTGTTCGAAAACCCAAGTCCCGGTGCGGCTCTCGCCGGGATGGATCGCTTCGCCGCGCGGCTGCCCGGCGCGCAATGCACCACCGCGGTCTGCGCGGTGCTCACTCCCGAGACCGGTGAACTGGTTTACTCCAGCGCCGGTCACCCGCCGCCCATCCTGGTGCACAGCGACGGCACCACCCAGATGCTCGACGACGGCCACACCATCGCCCTTGGGATACGGGGTGACTGGCCCCGCCCGGAAGCCCGTGTGACCATCCCGGCACGTTCGACGCTGATGCTCTACACCGACGGCCTGGTCGAGCGCCGCCGTGTCCCGCTCGACCACGGCATCTCCCGGGTGGCCGGCGCCGCACAGGACGCCCGCGCGTTGACGCTGGACGAACTGGCCAACCAGGTCATGTCCGGTGTCGCGCCGACCGGCGGATACCAGGACGACGTCGTCCTGTTGCTCTATCGCCACCCGGCCCCGCTGGAGCTGAATTTTCCCGCCGACGTCAGTCAACTCGCGCCCACCCGCACCGCCTTGCGTCACTGGCTGGCCAAGGCGCGATTGGACCCGGATCAGACGATGAACGTGCTCGTGGCCGCCGGGGAAGCCGTGGCCAACGCCATCGAGCATGGTCACCGACATAGACCGCAAGGCGTAATTCGCCTCGGTGCGATCGCAACCGGCGACGCGGTCCGATTGACCATCACCGACACTGGCTCGTGGAAGGCTCCACAGCCCGCGTCCCACTCTCATCGCGGTCGGGGTATTCCCCTCATGCGAAGCCTCATGCACGATGTCGATATCCGTCCCGACGACGACGGCACCACAGTCCACCTATCCGCAAGGATCACCTGATGACCACCCCGCTCACGCTCGACACCGCGCGCGGCAGCGACGGGAAATTCGTGCTGGTCGTCGAGGGGGAAATCGACCTGAGCAATATCGATGCGTTCAACCAGGCGTTGGCCGGCGCCGCTAACCAGGCCACTGGCAGCGAGGAAGCTTTACTCGTCGACATCAGCGCTGTCGAGTACCTCGACAGCGCCGCGATCAGCGCACTCGCCTCCCAAGCCGACCGCATCGAGCTGCTGGCCAACCCGATCCTGATGTCCGTGCTGCGAATCAGCGGCCTGAGCGAACTGACCAAGGTCGAACCCGCGCCGCCGAGGCAGTGACGCCGCGGCGGTCCCGCGTTCACACCGCGCGCACTCGCGGCGGCCGCGCTAGCGTAAACGCCTCTCAGTATTTAGTTCGAAGGATTGAATCCGTATGCCCGCGATCATGATCCGGTTGCCCCTCACCATGACGGCGGTGATCTTCGTGGTGGCGGCCGGCGCGGCGGTGGGCGACCATCCGCCCGCAGGGGCGGGTGCACCGAACGTGGTGCTGACGGGAGGTGCCGCGGCCTCGTCGCAGGGTGTGATCGCCTCGCCGGCCGGACGCTGGCCTGCGCCCCTCGACGTTGCGCCGGCGAAAATCGACAAGAGCGTCGCGACCGTCACCTATGACTGCGGGAATCAATCTCCCATCAACGTCGTGAGCATCGACTCCAACGTCACCTTGAACGGGTCGTGCGGTGAGGTCGACGTCAGCGGCTCGGCGAACACGGTGAATCTGCAATCGGTGGCGGTCATCAAAGCCACCGGCTCGGGCAACCACATCACTTGGCAGCAGGGGCCCGGCGGCGCGGTGCCGCAAATCAGCAACCCTGGCGCCAGCAACAGCATCGTCGGTCCCGCCGGCATACAGCCGCCATTCCCCGGAAGTTGATCGGCAAAGTCAATCCCGTTGTCGCACAGCGTAACTGTCACGGATGCTGGCCGGCGGACGCGCGGCATGCCACGATGGCCTAATGGGTGACGACGCGCTGAGCGCGGAACGCGAATTCAACGAGCAGAATATCGACGAGTTCCGCCGCAATGGCGGCAAAGTGGGCGGGCAATTCGAGGGTTTCCCGCTGCTGCTGCTGACGTCGACCGGAGCGCGAAGCGGCGCCCAGCGCGTCAACCCGGTCGCCTACTTCGATATCGACGGCAAAATTTATGTCGTTGGTTCCGCGGCGGGCCGGGACAACAATCCCGCATGGGTGCACAACATTCGCGCCAACCCCCGCGTGACTGTCGAGATCGGTTCGGAGGCCGCGAAACCCGCGACCGCGCGTGAATTACCGCGCGACGAAAGGGATTCGGTCTATTCGGTGGTGGTCGAACGTGCGCCCGGGTTCGGGGAATACCAGCAACGCACCGATCGACTGATCCCGGTGTTCGAATTGATAACCGACTGAAGGCGCGCGGGGCAACGGTATTCGGGCTCGTCAAATCCGGCCCGTTAATTCCGGTGCTTGCCGCACAATGATGGGCGCGGGTCAGGCCGGAAGCGACCGGTCATCACGCCCGCCTTGCCCGAACGACGAAGTGAGGTCGGCGATGAGACATTACCTGCGACGCTGCGTGATCGGTGCGGCCGCGCTGGTGTTGGTCGGGTTGCCGGTGACGGCGATCGCAACGCCGGCGACGAGCCGCGCCGACGGTGAATGCGCCCCGGGTTGGGGCTGGAGCGCGGAGTTGAACGAATGTGTGTTCCTCCTCCCGGCCGCAAACGGACCGGGCGGGCCTGGAGGGCCGGGCGGCCCTGGAGGGCCCGGCGGGCCCGGAGGACCGGGCGGACCCGGTGGACCGGGACGCCCCGGGCCACACTAGAAAGCCGGCTAGCTGCGGCGACGCGACGCTCGGTCTGGCGAGACAGCCGGGCGGTGGGGGCGTGGGAACTCCACGCACCCACCTTTCGTTATACCGGCTAAGTAACCTGTGATTCCGAGGGGGACAGTAGCCGCATGCCACGCACAGACAACGACACCTGGGATTTGGCGACCAGTGTGGGCGCCACCGCCACGATGGTCGCAGCCGCGCGAGCGATCGCGACCAAAGCCGACAACCCGTTGATCGAGGACCGCTTCGCCGAACCGCTGGTTCGTGCCGTCGGGGTGGACTTCTTCACGCGCTGGGTCTCCGGCGACCTGGTAGCCGCAGACGTCGACGACCACGAATCCGGCTGGAAGCTCGAACACATGCCCGCCGCGATGGCCGCCCGAACCCGATTCTTCGACTCCTTCTTCGGCGCCGCGACGCAGGCCGGGATCCGGCAGGCCGTGATCTTGGCGTCGGGCCTCGACGCACGCGCTTACCGGTTGGCCTGGCCGGCCGATATGACCGTGTTCGAGATCGACCAGCCGCAGGTGATCGAATTCAAGACCGCGACGCTGGCCAAGCTGGATGCCGCCCCGACGGCGGAGTTGCGTACCGTCGCGGTCGACCTGCGCAACGACTGGCCGAAGGCATTGGTAGACGCCGGATTTGACCAGAGCCGGCCCACCGCGTGGATCGCGGAGGGGCTCCTCGGGTACCTGCCGCCCGAGGCCCAAGACCGCCTGCTGGACAACATCACCGCACTCAGCGCCGCCGGCAGCCGGCTGGCGTGCGAAGCTATTCCGGACATGTCGGAAGTGGACACCGAGAAGGCCCAGCAGATGATGCAGAAGGCCGCCGCGAAATGGCGCGAGCACGGCTTCGAGCTGGATTTCGGCGAGCTCGGTTATCAGGGTGAGCGCAACGACGTCGCCGTCTATCTGGACAACCTGGGATGGCGGTCGGAGGGCGCGCGGATGACTCAGCTGCTGGCCGACTGCGGCCTGGATGCGATTCCGCAAACCAATGATTCCGTCTCGGTGGCCGACACCATCTATTACAGCTCGGAGCTATGTCAATGACCGCACCGCAGCGACGAGGGCTCAACGACGCCGTCACGCGGATATGGAGCTTCCTTGCTCCGGTCTACGATCTGCCGTTCCTGCAGCAGTGGGTGTACCGGCCTCCGCACAACGAGGTGATCGCACAGCTGCGCACTCATGGCGCTCGCAAGATCGCTGACATCGCTTGCGGCACGGGGATTTTGAGTGATCGGATCGAGCGCGAACTGCAGCCCGACGAGATCTACGGCGTCGACATGTCCGACGGGATGCTCAGCCAGGCTCGCGCCAGGTCGGACCGGGTGCAATGGCTGCGCGCGCCGGCCGAGCAGCTCCCGTTTGACGACGGCGCTCTGGATGCCGTGGTGACAACCTCGGCCTTCCATTTCTTCGATCAGCCGGCGGCATTGCGGGAATTTCACCGCGTGCTGGCGCCGGGCGGCCTGGTTGCCGTCTCGGCGCTCAGTACGCGGCAACCGCGGCTGCAGTCCTCCGCGAACTCCCGGTGGAAACCGCAACACAACGCTTCGGCACCCGAGATGCGGACATTATTCGAAAACGCCGGGTTCTCGATCAGCGATCAGCACCGGATCCCGCGACCGGTGTGGACGGCGCTGGTGCCTGACCTGCTGACTGTCGGGATCAAAAGCTGAAGCCAGCGCCGAGCGTGAAAACCGCTCGGCGCCAACGTAAACAAGCGAAGACGCCCGCTTCGCCGATCGGCGAAGCGGGCGTCTTGTCAGCTATCGATCACAGCGGGATCCACACTCCGAAGAGCCAGAAGCCCCACTGGTTGAAACCGGGATCCCAAATGGGAGTTTCCTGGTAGCCCCAGTAATTGATCGGGCCGTAGTCCCAGTGCCCACCGGGCGGAGGGAGCGGTCGATCCCAGGCCGGCCGCGGCGGCGCGCCCGCTCCCCAGGGGCCAGGTCCGTCGCCCCACGGTGCACCGTGGAAGTAACCGCGCTGGGCGTCTCCGTGCCAAGGGCCGCCGGGGTGGGGATCCGGTCCACCGAATCCGCCGGGAGCACCGGGGTGATCGCCTGGACCACCGGGGCCGCCAGGCCCGCCTGGGTGGTCACCGGGGCCGCCAGGCCCGCCCGGACCGCCGGGATGATCGGGGCCAGGGCCACCCGGACCACCCGGACCACCGGGGTGATCACCAGGCGGCGGACCGCCAGGACCACCGGGGCCGCCGGGGTGGCCACCGGGACCACCGGGCCCTCCCGGTCCGCCCGGGCCGCCGGGATCGTTGGGACCGGTGGGAGCGTGGCCGCCACCGGGCGCCGCCCCGCCGTGATTACCCGGAGGCTGTGGCGCTCCGGGCGCAGCGTTGGCAAACCCGGCGCCCATGCCCAAGGCCGCAGCGCTGAGCGCTCCGGCGATGGTCACCCCTCCGACAAGTTGCTTCAACTTCATGATGCTTCACCTATCCACTAGGGATTTCTTGCAAGGAAGTTCGTTAGAACACCCCCCGTTACATCCCCGACGCTAGATAGGTTTCCTATGGACTGGCTGTGTCCCGGCCATGCAGAACGTTTGGTCGCGGCCGCCACCATGCCGCGCTCAACCCGTCATCCGCCCGAGCGCGGCCAGCCGCGCAGCGCATTCACCAGGTCTTTTCCGCGAATCGGCGCGGACCAACACGGTGCGTAGGTCGGTTTGGGAAGGCTATGTTGGCTAGTCGGCAAGGGTTTTCATCTATATGGTTGCGGCCGTGCCGAGTGCGTCACATCCGCACGAACCCCACGTCGGTTCGGTGTCGTCGAAATTGAATTGGCTGCGCGCGGGCGTCCTGGGTGCCAATGACGGAATCGTCTCCACCGCGGGCATCGTCGTGGGGGTCGCGGCCGCCACCGCCGAACGCGCCCCGATATTGACCGCGGGCAGCGCCGGCCTGGTCGCCGGGGCGGTGTCGATGGCGCTGGGCGAATATGTTTCCGTCAGCACCCAGCGCGACACGGAGAAGGCGTTGCTCAGCCAGGAGCGTCGCGAACTGCGCGAAGACCCGGCCGCCGAGCTGGACGAGCTCGCCGCACTGTATGAAGCGAAGGGCCTGACGCCGGCAACGGCTCGCACCGTGGCCGAGGAACTCACCGACCACAATCCGCTGCTCGCCCACGCCGAAGTCGAACTGGGTATCAACCCCGACGAGCTGACGAACCCGTGGCAGGCGGCATCGTCGTCGGCGCTTTCGTTTGCGATCGGTGCGCTCTTGCCGTTGGTCGCGATCCTGGTCCCGCCGACCACGTGGCGAGTCCCCGTCACGGTCGTCGCCGTACTCGTGGCGCTGGTCATCACCGGTGCGGTCTCGGCCGGCTTGGGCGGAGCCCGCAAGGGCCGAGCCGTGCTGCGCAATGCCATCGGCGGCAGCCTCGCGCTGGGGGTCACCTACGTGATCGGTCATCTGGTGGGCGCCGCAATCGGCTGACCGATGAGCGTCACGGCGCGGTGCGCAGCCGACGACTGGAAGCGCAACTGTAACATCCACAGTTGCGGTCCTCAGTAGAGCCCGCAATCCCATCACCCGAAGGGTCATGCAGTGGCCGAGCCCGATATCGCGCCGGAGGAAGCTTCCTGGGCGGAACCCGTGCCGTACTTTGTCCGCGACGAAAACCACTTCGTCCCAACCAAGATCGCGCGTGGCGGATGGGGCCCATCACTGAGCGGACATGTCGTCGGCGGACTCTTGGCGTGGGCGGTCGAGGATGCGGCCCGGGACGCGGAACTGCAACCGGCGCGCTTGACCGTCGACCTACCCCGGCCCACGGCCTTGGCGCCGCTCGAGGTGCACACGAAGGTGCAACACGACCGACGCCGATTGCGGCTGGTCGAGGCCGTGATCACCCAGGACGGCGCCCCGGTGGCGCAGGCGAGCGCGCTGTTTTTGCGGCGTGGCGCCCAGCCCGAGGGGCAGGTCTGGTCGCCACCGGTGCAAATGCCACCGATCCCGCTGGACGACGCCTACTCGACGCTGTTCATGCGCACCTACGGCTGGGGCGCGGACGTACAGAATCCCGATCCGGACTGGCCGCAAGGCGACGGTCCGAAATACACGTGGATCCATGAGACACGGCCGCTGATCGACGACGAACCGCTCACCGCCTTCACCCGCGTGGCCATGGCCGGTGACATCACGGCGTCGATCGCCAACTGGGGCACCAACTCCCTGCAGTTCATCAACGTCGACTACACGCTCACGCTCAGCCGGCTGCCCGAGGGCGCCCATGTCGGGCTCGCCTCCCTGACGCACCACAGCCACGACGGGGTGGCCAGCGGCTCGGCGGTCCTGGTGGACGCCAACGGCCCGATCGGCACCGGGGTGTCCGTCGCGATTGCACACTCGGGATTCCGCCCGCCCTCCACCGATCCGTCCGCCAGGTGAGCCGAAAGGAATTGGCACGTGACATTCTGGGCGTTGGTCGCCGACGCGGCACAGCGCGGATCACCCCGACCGCTTCTCGCCGATGAATACGGGCGGAGCCTGACAGCGGGCCAACTGCACGACGCCGCGTGCGCAACCGCTGCCGCCTTGGCCGAACGGGGGGTACGCCCGGGAACGGTCGTGTCCTGGCAGCTGCCCACCACGCTGGAAACCATGGTGGTGATGGCCGCACTCGCCCGGCTCGGTGCGGTCCAGAACCCGATCATCCCCATCCTGCGGGAAAGCGAGGTCGGCTTCATCACCGGCCAACTGCACTCCGAATTTCTTGTGGTTCCCCGGCTTTGGCGCGGCTTCGAATACGGTGAGCTGGCCCGGGCATTGTCGAGGGACAGGGGCTTCGAGGTCCTCACCCTCGACCTGGCAACACCGCCGTCCACCGGCCGGCTGCGGCTGCCCGGTGCCGACACCGCAGCGCTCCCGCCGCCGCCCAGATCCGCCGACGACCCACGCTGGATCTACTATTCTTCGGGAACCACCGCGGCCCCCAAGGGGATCCGTCACACCGACACGTCGGTGATCGCCGGCTCGGCGGGAGTGGTGGGCATGGTGGGCGCCAACAGTAGCGACGTGGATCCGATCGCCTTCCCAGTCGCACACATCGGCGGGGCGGCGATGCTGGCCACCGGGTTGCTGACCGGCATGCGGTTGGTCCTGTTCGAGACGTTCGACCCGGCCACCACGCCGTGGGTCATCGCGGCGCACAATCCGACGTTCCTGGGGACCGCGACCCCGTTCTTCGTTGCATTCCTCGAAGCTCAACGGGCCCAAGGCGATCGGCCGCTGTTTCCGTCGGTCCGGGGCTGCCTGGCCGGGGGAGCGCCCGTCACCGCCGAACTCAGTCGCCAGGTCCGCGACACCTTCGGCCTGGCCGGCATCGCCAATGCGTGGGGCATGACCGAGTTTCCGTGCGCGACGTCACCCTCGTTGACCGCCGCGCCCGGGGTGCTCGATCACACCGTCGGGCCGCCGGTCCCTGGGGTCGCAGTCCGCGCGGTCGACAGCCGCGGCGTCGAACTGGCCGCCGGTCAGGAGGGCGAGCTGCTGCTGAAGGGACCCCAGTGCTTCCTCGGCTACGCCGACCCGGCGCTCGACGCCGACGCGTTCGACGACGAAGGCTGGTTGCGCACAGGTGATCTCGGCCTGATCGATGCCGACGGCAATGTCCGCGTCACGGGCCGCACCAAGGACGCGATCATCCGCAACGCGGAGAACATCTCGGCGCTCGAAATCGAGAATGCGCTCGCCACCCATCCCGACGTCGCCGATGTCGCCGTGATCGGCATTCCGGACCCCCGAACCGGCGAACGCGTCTGTGCCGTCGTGGTGCCCGCGACGGCCGACGGTGTGACGTTGGAATCCCTTGTGCGACATTGCCAATCACGCGGCCTCAGCCGATACAAACACCCCGAACACCTGGTGGTCGTCGAGACGCTGCCGCGCAATCAGTTCGGCAAGGTGATCAAGAAGGAGCTGCGCGCGGCCTTCGGATGACCAACGTCCATTCGAACTTGATAGCGCATGCGCTATCAAGTTTCGAATCGCGGATATCCCTCCCGGACGGCCCGCAAGCGGCCGCCGCGATCGCCGGTCCTACAACCCCTTAGGCGCATCGCGGACGGCCTGCACCGCCGCGGCGTCGCCGTCGAAGTCGACCTTGGCCTGCCGCCCCACGCTGAACAGCAAGAGCTCCTCGGGCGCCCCGGTCACCGTCACCGCCGGCCCCTGACCGGCGGTGAGCACCGTCTTGCCCTCCGGGGTACGCAGCGCCACCCGGCCGGGCACCTTGGCGAGGGTGACCCGGGCCATCAACGGCAGGGTGCGCCGCAGCATCTTGCTCAGGGCGGGCTCCAGCGAGCGCGGCTGCCAGCCCGGCTGCGCGCGGCGCACGTCCTCGTGGTGGATGAACATCTCGGCCACGTTGGCCACCGGGTCGAGCAGTTTGAGCGGCGAGTAGACCGGCGGGCCGGCGGCGAGCTTGCCGACCAGCTCATCCCACGCATTCCGCTCGGCCACCTGGTTCTGCACCTTCTCGGTGTGGGAGGCGAAGAAAGGAATCAGGATGCCGGGCGCGGCGTCGGGACGGTACTCACGGATCACCAGGTGTGCGGCCAGGTCCCGCGTCTTCCATCCCTCGCACAGCGTGGGCGCGTCCGGCCCGACGCCGCGCATGGTTTCCACCAGGGCGGCACGTTCGCGTTGAGCAACAGACATGCGTTCAGCCTAGAGGCGGTTGCCCCGAAGTGGATGGGTCCACCGAACACCAATGGTGGGCGGCTCGGTAAATTTGAGACGTCACTGTCCTTTGGAAAGGAGCTGTAGGAGCAGTCATGAACGCGCGCGTCGAGCAGTTGGAGTTTCAGGCAGAGGCTCGGCAACTGCTGGATCTGATGGTCCATTCCGTCTACTCCAATAAGGACTCGTTCCTGCGGGAGTTGATCTCCAACGCCTCCGACGCGCTGGACAAGCTGCGGCTTGAAGCGTTCCGTAACAAGGACCTCGACGTCGACACCTCCGACCTGCACATCGAGATCGACGTGGACAAGGATGCGCGCATCCTGACCATCCGTGACAACGGCATCGGGATGACCCGCGCCGAAGTGGTGGATCTGATCGGCACGCTGGCCAAGTCGGGCACCGCCGAGCTGCGCAAGCAACTAAGGGAGGCGCAGAACCTGAAAAACCGAGCGGCCTCGGAGGAACTCATCGGCCAGTTCGGTATCGGTTTCTATTCGAGTTTCATGGTCGCCGACAAGGTCGAGCTGCTCACCCGCAAAGCCGGCGAGAGCGAGGCCACCAAATGGGAATCCAGCGGCGAGGGCACCTACACCATCGAATCGGTCGACGACGCCCCGCAGGGAACGTCGGTCATCCTGCACCTCAAGCCCGAGGACGCCGAGGACGAGCTGCACGACTACACCGCGGAGTTCAAGATCAGGAGCCTGGTCAAGAAATACTCCGACTTCATCGCCTGGCCCATCCGCATGCAGGTCGAGCGGCGAGAACCGGCCGGCGAGGAGGGCGGCGAGGAGACCGTCACCATCGAGACCGAAACAACCCTCAACTCGATGAAGGCCCTGTGGGCCAGGCCCAAAGAAGAGGTCTCCGAAGAGGAGTACAAGGAGTTCTACAAGCACATCGCGCACGCCTGGGACGACCCGCTCGAGGTCATCGCGATGCGCGCCGAAG
>NZ_LZKV01000195.1:0-617 GCF_001672995.1 Mycobacterium sp. 1482292.6
CGCCGCCGCCCGCGACGATTCGTCGAGCTCGGCCTGCGGGCGCCGCCAGCTGCCCAGGCCGGGCAGCTTGGTGACGTTGGTGGCGATGCGCCAGGTCAGGGTGGACAGCTCGCGGGCGTAGACGTCGCCGGCGCTGGTCGGCTCGCCGGCGAAGACGAACCGGCCGCCCGGGCGCAGCACCCGGATCACCTCGCGCAGCGACAACTCCACATCGGGGATGTGGTGCAGCACCGCGTGGCCGACGACCAGGTCGAAGGTGTTGTCCTCGTACGGGATGCCCTCGGCGTCGGCGACCCGGCCGTCGATGTCGAGGCCCAGCGACTGCCCGTTGCGGGTGGCGACCTTGACCATGCCCGGCGACAGGTCGGTCACCGATCCGCGCCGGGCCACCCCGGACTGGATCAGGTTGAGCAGGAAAAACCCAGTGCCGCAACCCAATTCAAGGGCCCGGTCGTAGGGCAGCTCGCGCCGCACCTCGTCCGGCACGATGGCGTCGAAGCGGCCCCGCGCGTAGTCGATGCAGCGCTGGTCATAGGAGATCGACCACTTGTCGTCGTAGGTCTCGGCTTCCCAGTCGTGGTAGAGCACCTGGGCCAGCTTGCTGTCGTGCCGCCCCC
>NZ_LZKV01000196.1:0-40530 GCF_001672995.1 Mycobacterium sp. 1482292.6
GCCGCGCAGGGTGATGACCGACGCCGGTTGGGTGCCGGGCGGGATGGTGATTTCGCTGACGCCGTCCAAGATGGCGTCGACGGTGACGGTGGCGCCCAGCGCCGCGTCGACCATCGGCACCGAAACCGTGCAGTGCAGATCGTCGCCTTCGCGGACGAAGACGTCGTGGGGCTGTTCGTGGACCTCGACGTAGAGGTCGCCGGCCGGGCCGCCGCCGGGCCCGACCTCACCCTGCGCGGCCACGGCATGCCGCACCTGCGCTCCGGCACCCGCGGCGATCTGCATGTGCACGTCGAGGTCGTCGTTCCGGCCCGGCTGGACCACCGCGACACCGAACTGCTGCGCGAGTTCAAGACCCGCCGCAACCGCGACGTGCCCGAGGTCCGCTCGACGCACGCCGGGGGCGGCTTGTTCAGCCGGCTGCGCGAAACCTTCACCGGACGCTAGCGGGGAGCCGCGAAGGCGCGCACATGGTCGCGACCCTGTTCTACCTCGACGATCTGCCCGAGCCCGGCTCGCTGGCCGTGCTGGGCGGTGACGAGGGTTTCCACGCCGCGACCGTGCGGCGCATCCGCCCCGGCGAGCGGCTGGTGCTGGGCGACGGCGCCGGGGCCCTGGCCCACTGCGAGGTCGAGCACGCCGGGCGCGACGGGCTGCGCGCGCGGGTGCTCGAACGCTGGACCGTTCCCCCGGGATCCCCGCGGGTGACGGTGGTCCAGGCGCTGCCGAAGTCGGAGCGCTCGGAGCTGGCCATCGAGTTGGCCACCGAAGCGGGCGCCGACGCGTTCCTGGCCTGGCATGCCGCGCGGTGCGTGGCCAACTGGCAGGGCAACCGGGTCGACAAGGGTTTGCGGCGATGGCGTGCCGTCGCCCGGTCGGCGGCCCGCCAATCCCGTCGGGCGCACATCCCGCCGGTCGATGGCGTGCTGTCCACCGCCGAGCTGACCCGGCGGATCCGCGACGAGGTAGCCGCCGGCGCGACGGCGCTCGCCCTGCACGAGTCGGCCACCGACCGGCTCGCGGATGTCGGGCTGGCTCAAGCGGAATCGCTGCTGCTGGTGGTCGGTCCGGAAGGCGGCATCGCGGAAGACGAGATGGCGGCGCTGTCCGAGGCGGGCGCGACGGCGGTGCGGCTCGGGCCCCAGGTGCTGCGGACGTCGAGCGCCGCGGCGGTCGCGCTGGGCGCCCTCGGCGTGCTGACCCCGAGGTGGGACCAGCGCAGCGACGTTCCGGCAAACGGCCACACGCTGCGGGTTCGCGACACCGACCCGACGTCGAGTACGTTGCTGAACGCTGACCAATCCGGGCCCTCGGCGTAGACTGAGACGGCCCAGCAACCCACCGACAAGCCGAGAAAGCAGGCATCGAGAGCCACGTGACGCCCCGCGAGACCAGCGCTGCTGACGCAGCCGGAGCCGTCCCGACCTCTGCTCAGGTTCGCAGCAGCATCGACGTTCCGCCCGATGTCGTGATGGGCTTGTTGGGTTCGGCCGACCAAAACCTGCGGGCCCTCGAGCGCAGCCTGAAAGCCGACCTGCACGTGCGTGGCAACGCGGTCACCGTCGCGGGTGAACCCGCCGACGTCGCGCTCGCCGAGCGGGTGATCTCCGAGCTGGTCGCCATCGTCGCCGGCGGTCAGCCGTTGACCCCGGAGGTGGTTCGCCACAGCGTCGCCATGTTGGCCGGCACCGACAACGAGTCACCGGCCGAAGTGCTGACGCTGGACATCCTGTCGCGGCGGGGAAAGACCATCCGGCCCAAGACGCTCAACCAGAAGCGCTACGTCGACGCCATCGACGCCAACACCATCGTCTTCGGGGTCGGCCCGGCCGGCACCGGCAAGACCTATCTGGCGATGGCCAAGGCGGTCAACGCGCTGCAGACCAAACAGGTCAGCCGCATCATCCTGACCCGCCCGGCCGTGGAAGCCGGTGAGCGCCTTGGCTTTTTGCCCGGCACCCTCAGCGAGAAGATCGATCCGTATCTGCGGCCGCTGTATGACGCGCTCTACGACATGATGGATCCCGAACTGATCCCCAAACTGATGACCGCCGGGGTCATCGAGGTGGCGCCGCTGGCCTACATGCGGGGACGCACGCTGAACTCCGCGTTCATCGTCCTCGACGAGGCGCAGAACACCACCGCCGAGCAGATGAAGATGTTCCTCACCCGGCTCGGCTTCGGATCCAAGATCGTCGTCACCGGCGACATCACCCAGGTCGACCTGCCGGGCGGCGCCAAGTCGGGCCTGCGCTCGGCGATGGAAATCCTGGACAGCGTCGATGACATCCATGTTGCGGAGCTGACCAGCGTGGACGTGGTTCGCCACCGGCTGGTCTCCGAGATCGTCGACGCCTATGCGAAATTTGACGAGCCCGGCCTGACATTGAACCGGGCGGCGCGGCGGGCGACGGGCTCGCGCGGTCGTCGATGATGGTGCGGTGAGCGGATTTCATGAGCATTGAGGTATCCAACGAATCGGGTATCGACGTCTCCGAGGCCGAACTGATCAGCGTCGCGCGGTTCGTCATCGCCAAGATGGACGTCAATCCGGCGGCCGAGCTGTCGATGGTGCTGCTGGACACCGCCGCGATGGCGGACCTGCACATGCGCTGGATGGACCTGCCCGGCCCGACGGACGTGATGAGCTTTCCGATGGACGAGCTCGAGCCGGGCGGGCGTCCGGACGCCCCCGAGCCGGGGCCCTCGATGCTGGGCGACATCGTGCTGTGCCCGGAATTCGCGGCCGGCCAGGCCGCCTCGGCGGGGCACAGCCTGGGGCACGAGCTGGCGCTACTGACCATCCACGGGGTGCTGCATCTGATCGGCTACGACCACGGCGAGCCGGACGAGGAAAAGGAGATGTTCGCCCTGCAGGACCGGTTGCTCGAAGAGTGGGTCGCCGAGCAGGTCGAGGCCTACCACCAGGACCGCCAATCCGAACGCGACCGCCGATTGCTCGACAAGTCAAGGTATTTCGACCATTGAGGCCACTTCGCATCCTGGCGGCCGCCGCCATCGCCTTCGCACCGCTGTCGATGGTGGTCACCACCAACGCTTCGGTGGCGCAGGCGGCCCCGTGCGCGGGCGCCGGATCGAACCCGGATTCCTGCCAGCACTGCATGTTCTACGTGAACGCCTATCACACCGCGAACGTGTGCAACGAGGATCGCCGCGGGGTCCAGGGACCCCCGAGCAACGCGCCCACGCCGGTGCCGGAAGTTCCCATCCCGGCGTACGAGCCGCCCCCGATGCCGCCGCCGGCGCACAACCCACTGGTCCTCCCGCCGCCCAACGCGGGTCAGAACGTCCCGGTGCTGGACATCCCGCCGCCGGGCCCCGACGCGCCGCGCAACGCACCGGTCGTGGCGCCGCCGCGCGGGCTGGACGCGCCCTCGCTGGCGATCGCGGCGGCCAAGGCCGCACCCGTGGCGCGGGTCGATCCCGCCAACCCCCCGAAACCGCCGACCCAGGTGGACTTCAACCAGCGGGTGCAGAACGTCGTGAGTTCGCACCGGGAGAACGTCGACATTCTCAAGGTGGACGATCAGAAGTTCGTCCGGCCGCGCCATTGGGACTACCTCGACTACGACGACTCCTATCGCCGCCCGACCATCTACAACCCGCTCAACCAGCCGATCACGTTCCGCTACTTCTACAACGGCGCCTATCAGGAGGCGTACCTGCCGCGCGGAGGCCGGATGGTGCTCGACGCCGCGACCGTCGGCGTCGTCCCGTTCACCGCAGTGGGTGACAGTTACGTGGCCGCGGGCAGCTTCTATGGCGGGGGCTCAATTCCGTTGAACGGCTACAACGGTCCGCCGCCGCCCGACTACAAGCCGCCGGCGCCGCCGAAGCTGTACGAGAACGTCACGGTGTTCGTTCCCGCCAAGGGCGAGACCGTGGAGGTGGGCCACGTGTCGGTGGTGGGTCACGACGGGAGTCAACCCGCGGGCGGCCAGGACACCTTCCTGCTCGACGACTCCACCCTGGCCTTCGGGCAGATCGACAACACCAGCAGCGCGCCCGCCCAGATCAGGGTGATCAAGACCCAGCCCACGCCGGGCGTCGGGCCGACCGACGATGGCAGCTTCCTGGTGTTGCTGGCCGTGCATCATCAGGAGCCCGGTCAGCCCAATCAGTCCGGATGGACTTTGGCGCTGCGCTTCGGGGGGTTCGCGGTGGTGGTCGGCCTGGTCGCCTGGCTGCTCGCTCGCCGGAGCCGGGCCGAGGAGCAGAACGCTGATTCATGACCGGCTGGTCTGAGCTGCTCGGTGCAGTCGCGCTGATCGCGCTCGGCGGACTGTTCGCGGCGATCGATGCGGCCATCAGCACGGTGTCGCTGGCCCGGGTTCAGGAGTTGGTGCGCGACGAGCGGCCCGGCGCGGTGGCCCTGTCCAAGGTCATGTCCGAACGGCCCCGCTACATCAACCTGGTGGTGTTGCTGCGGATCACCTGCGAGATCACGGCGACCGTGCTGCTGGTGGTGTTCCTCTACGACAACTTCGGGCTCAGGTGGGGGCTGTTCGGCGCCGCCGCCATCATGGTGGTCACCAGCTTCGTCGTGATGGGCGTGGGACCGCGTACCCTCGGCCGTCAGAACGCCTACTCCATTGCGCTGACGACGGTCCTTCCGCTGCAGGCAATTTCGTGGCTGCTGATGCCGATCAGCCGCCTGCTGGTGGTGCTGGGTAATGCGGTGACGCCCGGCCGTGGCCTGCGCAACGGCCCGTTCGCCTCCGAGATCGAGTTGCGTGAAGTCGTCGACCTGGCGCAGCAGCGCGGCGTGGTGGCCGCCGAGGAGCGGCGGATGATCCAGTCGGTCTTCGAACTCGGTGACACCCCGGCCCGCGAGGTGATGGTGCCGCGCACCGAGATGATCTGGATCGAAAGCGACAAGTTCGCCAGCCAGGCCATCAACCTGGCGGTGCGCAGCGGGCATTCCCGCATCCCGGTCATCGGCGAAAACGTCGACGACATCGTGGGCGTCGTGTACCTGAAAGACCTTGTCCAGCAGACGGTTCTGTCCGGTGACGGCGGCCGCACCCCGCCGGTGTCGAAGGTGATGCGGCCGGCCGTCTTCGTGCCGGACTCCAAGCCGTTGGACTCGCTGCTGCGGGAAATGCAGCGCGACCGCAACCACATGGCCCTGCTCGTCGACGAGTACGGCGCGATCGCCGGCCTGGTCACCATCGAAGACGTGCTGGAGGAAATCGTCGGCGAGATCGCCGACGAGTACGACCAGGCGGAGACGGCGCCGATAGAAGACCTGGGCGACAAGCACTTCCGGGTGTCGGCGCGGTTGCCGATCGAGGACCTGGGCGAGCTGTACGGGGTGGAGTTCGACGACGATTTCGACGTCGACACGGTGGGCGGCCTGCTCGCCCTCGAGCTGGGCCGGGTGCCGCTGCCGGGCGCCGAGGTGGTCTCGCACGGTCTGCGGCTGCAGGCCGAAGGCGGCACCGATCACCGGGGTCGGGTGCGGATCAATACCGTGCTGCTCAGCCCGATCGAATCCGACGGTTCATCCGATGGCGAGGAATCCGAGCAGCATGACTGAATTCCGTTCCGGCTTCGTATGTTTGGTGGGCCGTCCGAACACCGGCAAATCGACGCTGACGAACGCGCTCGTCGGGACCAAGGTCGCGATCACCTCGATGCGGCCGCAGACCACCCGGCACACCATCCGCGGCATCGTGCACCGCGACGACTTCCAGATCATCCTGGTGGACACGCCGGGCCTGCATCGGCCGCGCACCCTGCTGGGCAAGCGGCTCAACGATCTGGTGCGCGATACCTATTCCGAAGTCGACGTGATCGGGCTGTGCATCCCGGCCGACGAAGCGATCGGTCCGGGCGACCGGTGGATCGTCGAACAGATCCGCGCGACCGCGCCGAAGACGACGCTGGTCGCGATCGTCACCAAGATCGACAAGACGCCCAGAGACCGGGTGGCCGCCCAGCTGGTGGCGGTCAGCGAGTTGGTGGGTGACTCAGCGGAGATCGTGCCGGTGTCGGCGGTCACCGGGGCGCAGGTGGACATCCTGATCGACGTGCTGGCCGCGGCGCTGCCGCCCGGCCCGGCGTACTACCCCGACGGTGAGCTGACCGACGAACCCGAAGAGGTCCTGATGGCCGAGCTCATCCGGGAGGCCGCCCTGGAGGGCGTGCGCGACGAACTGCCGCATTCGTTGGCGGTGGTCATCGACGAAGTCAACCCGCGGGAGGACCGCGACGACCTGATCGACGTGCATGCCCTGCTCTACGTCGAACGCGACAGCCAGAAGGGAATCGTCATCGGCAAGGGCGGTGCCCGGCTGCGGGAGGTGGGCACCGCGGCGCGTGCCCAGATCGAAAAGCTGTTGGGGACAAAGGTTTACCTCGATCTGCGGGTCAAGGTTGCCAAGAACTGGCAGAGCGACCCCAAACAGCTTGGTCGGCTGGGCTTTTAGCGATCGCACGCGACGGCATCGCCCGCGGTCGCCGGACCAAGAGGTGACTTTCATTCGTGCTAGCACCGTCGCTAGCGCACGTGAAAAGGCCATATGCCGAGCAGAGGCGACGCATCTGGCCCGGTTATATTTTGGTGCGCGCATCCGCCGCGCGTTTGGTCGCCTTCGCCCTGGGTAGCCGCGGCCTATGACGCAACCTCAACTCGCGCTCGTCACCGGCGCGTCCAGCGGCATCGGATTCGAACTGGCCAAGCAGTTCGCCCAGCATGGCTATGACCTGGTCGTTGCCGCCGAAGACGACGCGATCAACGACGTGCCCGGCAAACTCTCGCAGTTCGGCGCGGCGGTGCAGCCGGTCCAGGCGGACCTGCGCGGCCCCGAGGGGGTGGAGCACGTGTACGAGAGCGCAATCGAAGGCGACCGCGTGCTCGCCGCGGCCGCGCTGAATGCAGGGATCGGCCGCGGGGAAATGTTCCTCAAGAGCGAGCTCGCCGACGACCTCAGCATCATCGATCTCAACGTGCGCTCCACCGTGCACCTGGCCAAGCTGGTTCTGCGTGACATGGCGAATCGCAATGCGGGCAAGGTGCTGTTCACCTCGTCCATCGCCTCGCAGATGCCGGGTTCCTATCAGCCGGTGTACAACGCGTCGAAGTCGTTCATCCAATCCTTCGCCCAGGCGCTGCACGACGAATTGCGCGACACGGCAATCACTGTCACCGCCTTGATGCCCGGACCGACCGACACCAACTTCTTCGGCCGCGCCAAGATGGTGGATTCCCTGATGGGCAAAATGCGCAAGGACGACCCCGCCCAGGTCGCGCGGCAGGGATTCGAGGCGCTGATGCAAGGCGATCAGAAGGTGGTGGCCGGCTCCGCATTGACAAAAGTCATGGGTGCGGCGAACCGCCTGCTACCGGACACGGTCAAAGCCGTTGGCAATCGGGTGATGTCGAAACCGCGGGGCAACTGAACCGATGGCCCGGCGGATCAGGCCAGCACCCGAATCGTTTTCATCGACGCATCGGCGGCATCCGGGGTGTTCATCCCGGCGCGCACGCCGGAACACAAGTAATTCAGCACGGCCTCATTGAGACGCTCTCCGGGCACCACCGCCGGGATGCCCGGGGGATAGGGCGTGATCTGTTCGGCGGCGATCCGCCCGGCGGCCTGATCGGTGGGCACCGCCTCCACGTGCCCAAAGAACGCGTCGCGGGGCAGACACACAGTCTCCAACTGGAGCTCGTCGGGAGAGGGCAGGTCGATCTGCGGCGGGCGGTCGAAGTCGTCGGCCGCCCTGCGCCACGCCCGCAGCGCACCGGTGAGACGGCCGGCGGTGGTTTTGTCGTCCGCGAAGGACAGGGTGGCCAGAATGCGGCGGTGATCGCTCATCCCGGTGTCGACGTGAGCGTTCGCGCGCAGCCAGTCGGCGGCCTGGTAACCGGAGGTGCCCGTGCCCGAGACGTCCATCAGCACCTGCAAGCGATCCAGGTCGTGGGACGCCTGCGCCCCGAGTAGCTCGTCGTCGAGCACCTCGACGCCGGGCAAAGTTTCGATGTCCGCACGCAATTTGTGTGCGAGATCCAGTGCGGCGCCGAGCAATTCGTGTCCATGCTCCACCATTTGCCGGCGCCATCCGTCCATGGCCGCATACAGCAGGACGTTGGGGCTGGTCGTCATCAGCAGATCCGCGCAGGCCGACAGGCGGTCCTGATCGATCAGGTCGCCCTGCACATGGAACACCGAGCCCTGTTCGAAGCCGGCGCCCATCTTGTGCACGCTGACCACGCAGACGTCCGCATCCGCATCCATCGCCCAGGTCGGCAGGTCGTCGTGGAACGGCAGATGTGCCCCCCACGCCTCGTCGATGATCAACGGCTTTCCGCGCCGATGGCACACCTCGGCGATGCCGGCGATGTCGGCGCAGGTGCCGTACGGGCTGGGGCTCACGATGAGCGCCCCGGCGGCGTCGGGATGCTTGTCCCACGCCTCGTCTACCTGCTGCGGCGAGGGTGGATGAGAGAAGTGGTGTTCGGCGTCCCATTGCGGAGTGATCCAGCGCGGCTGCACACCGGAGAAGATCAACCCCGCCACGATCGACTTGTGACTGTCGCGCCCAACCAGGAGGCTGCCGTCGCCGCCGGCCACGGCCATCATCGCCGCCCGGACCGACAGGGAGCTGCCACAGGTGGAAAACCAGGCAACGTCGGCGCCCACGGCTTCGGCCATCAGGTCCTCCGCGTGCTTCAAATACTGGTTGCTGGTTCTGCGGTCATCCAGGCCGCCGCTGGCTAGCACGTCGTCGAGGAACGGTTCGCGGCCCAGCACCTGCAGGACGCGGTCGTCGGTGCCGCGGCCCTGGCGGTGGCCCGGTGGCGTGAATCCGTAACGGTTCTTGGCCCGATAATCGGCCAGCGCATCGAGTAGGGGAGCGGTCGATTGGTCCATCGCCAACGAATACCCGAGTTGTCAGCGGCTAATTCGTCCTAGTTACCTGCGTAAACACCGGCGTCAGGCGTGGGGCCCGGCGGCGCCCGGCGCGTCTGTGGTCTGGTCCCACCACGACTGGGGCTGTTGGCTCGCCCACCCGCTGACCGCTTCCAGTTCGGCGGCCAGCGAGATCAGCATGCCCTCGCTGTTCGCCGGGCCCATCAGTTGCACACCGATCGGCAAGCCCTCGGAGGTGAAGCCCGCCGGAACGTTGATCGACGGCCAGCCCAGCACGTTCCACGGGAACGTCAGCGGGCACGCCGCAATCATGGCGCGGTCGGTGCCGAACCCACTCAACCGGTCGAAGGCGCGTGCCAGGGGTGGGGGCTGGGCCGTCGTCGGCGCCAACACCACGTCGACGATGTCGAAGATCGAGCCGACCCGGCGCTGGTCTTCGGCTTCGTGGCGACGCGCGCTGCGCAGGATCGCCTGGCCCAGCACGGCGCCCAGGCGCAGGTTGGACAGGGTGCGGGGGTCCAGCACCACCCCGTCGCCCAGCCGCTCCTCCCAATCGCGCAGGCCTGCGGTGGACCGGGCGAGGAAGTCCCACGACAGCCGCATGCCGTAATCGGGGTTGCCCGGCACCACGGTGTGGCCGAGCAGTTCGAGTTGCTTGCCGACCGCCCGCGTCGCGGCCAGGATCTCCGGGTGCAGCTTCGGCCGGAAGCCGGTGTAGGGGAACCGGGTGGACAGCGCGATGTTCAGCGGGCCGGGCGCCTTGCCCACGTAGTCGGAGGCGACGATCGGCGGCGGCTTGTGCCGGTCTCCCTCCACGTTTCCGGAGGCGGCGTCGAGCACCAGCGCCGCATCGGCCACCGTCCGGGCCAGCACGCCGTTGGCCGTGATGCCGTTGAACGCCTCCGGCAGTGGCCAGGTCGAGATGCGCCCGCGCTGCGGCTTGATGCCGACCAGGTGCGTCCACGCCGCCGGGATGCGAATGCTGCCGGCGCCGTCGGAGCCGATGGCCGCGGTGACCAGTCCGGCCGCCACCGCCGCGGCGCTGCCCCCCGACGATCCGCCCGGGGTGTGCCGGCGCGACCAGGGGTTGCGGGTATGCCCGAAACCGGGTCCGCTGGTGAACGGCCACTGGCCGAGCTCGCAGGTGTTGGTCTTGCCGACGATCACCGCGCCGGCCGCCTTGAGCCGGCACACCACCTCGGCGTCGTGCGTCGCCGGCGCGACCGTCCCCTCGGTCCCGAAGGCGGTGGGCACGCCAGCAACGTCGACGTCGTCTTTGACCGCGATCGGGATCCCCAGCAGCGGGGCGGTGTCGCCGGCCGCGCGGCGCCGGTCGGCCTCGGCGGCGTCGGCCAGCGCCGACTCGGTGAGCACCACCCGAAAGGCGTTGAGCGTGGGCTGGCTGGCGTGGATGGCGTGCAGCGAGCGACCGACCAGTGTGGTGGACGTCACCGAGCGGCTCGCCAGCTGATAGAGCAGGTCAGTGAGCGTGGGCAGGCGCCGGTGGCCGGATCCGGAAATGGACCCGGGACCCGACCCAGAAGCGCCAATCACGGGGTACGAGACTAACGGCGCGGATACCCGTAATGTCGCGGCGGGGTGCAAAACTATTGTGATGCGGCTATACCGAGACCGAGCTGTTGTGTTGCGCCAGCACAAGCTCGGTGAAGCCGACCGGATCGTCACCCTGCTGACTCGTGAGCACGGGCTGGTCCGCGCGGTTGCCAAGGGCGTGCGCCGCACCCGCAGCAAATTCGGTGCTCGGCTGGAGCCGTTCGCGCATATCGACGCGCAGCTGCACCCCGGCCGCAACCTCGACATCGTCACCCAGGTCGTCTCCATTGACGCGTTCGCCACCGACATCGTCAACGACTACGGCCGCTACACGTGCGGGTGCGCCATGCTGGAAACCGCCGAACGCCTCGCCGGCGAGGAGCGGGCACCCGCCCCGGCGCTGCACGGGCTCACGGTGAGCGCGTTGCGGGCGGTGGCCGACGGCCGCCGGTCCCGAGACCTCCTGCTGGACGCCTACCTGTTGCGCGCGATGGGCATCGCAGGCTGGGCGCCCGCGCTGAACGAGTGCGCCCGGTGCGCCACGCCCGGTCCCCATCGGGCGTTCCACGTCGGCGCCGGCGGCAGCGTCTGCACACACTGCCGCCCGGCCGGTTCGACGACGCCACCCCCGGGAGTGCTGGACCTGATGTCCGCGCTGCACGACGGCGATTGGGACTTCGCCGAGCAGACCCCGCAGTCGCACCGTAACTACGTCAGCGGTCTGGTGGCCGCGCACCTGCAGTGGCATCTGGAGCGGCAGCTCAAGACCCTGCCGCTGGTGGAACGGACGTATCACGCCGACCGCACCATCGCCGACCAGCGCGCGGCGCTGATCGGGCAGGATATGGACTGTGGCTAAACTCTGGGCCGGCGGCTCGGGCCGAAAGGCCGAGCTCGCCACGGCGTCAGCCGATTTCCCGCAGCTGCCCCCCGCCCCCGACGGCTACCCGGTGTTCCCCGACAAGTCGACCTGGCCGGTCGTCTTTCCCGAGCTGCCGCCCCCGGCCGACGGTGGGCCGTGCCGGCCCCCACAGCACATTTCCAAGGCGGCCGCGCCCAAGATCGAGGCCGATCGATTGCCCAACCATGTGGCCATCGTGATGGACGGCAACGGCCGCTGGGCCACCCAGCAGGGATTGACCCGCACCGACGGTCACAAGGCGGGCGAGGCGGTGGTCATCGACATCGTCTGTGGCGCAATCGAACTCGGCATCAAATGGCTCAGTCTGTACGCCTTCTCCACCGAGAACTGGAAGCGTTCCCCCGAGGAGGTCCGCTTTCTGATGGGATTCAACCGTGACGTGGTGCGCATGCGCCGGGTGAACCTGAACACCATCGGGGTCAAGATCCGGTGGGTTGGTTCGCGGCCGCGCCTGTGGCGCAGCGTGATCAACGAACTGGCGATTGCCGAAGACCTGACCAAGGACAACGACGTCATCACCGTCAACTACTGCGTCAACTACGGCGGTCGCGCCGAGATCGCCGAGGCGACAAGGGAAATCGCGCGCCTGGCCGCCGCCGGCCGGCTGAACCCGGAGCGCATCACCGAGTCGACCGTGTCGCATCACCTGCAGCGGCCCGACATCCCCGACGTGGACCTGTTCCTGCGGACCTCGGGGGAGCACCGGTCCAGCAACTTCATGCTGTGGCAGGCGGCCTACGCCGAATACGTCTTTCAGGACAAGCTGTGGCCCGACTACGACCGCCGCGACCTGTGGGCGGCGTGTGAGGAATACGCCTCCCGCAACCGCAGATTCGGGAGCGCATAGTGCCGCCGCTGCAGGAGCGCCTGGCATCGATACTCGGCGACGTCCTTCCGCTCGAGGCGGAGGCCGACGGCGCCGTGACGGTGCGCCACGACGCCACCATCGCCTCGTTGCGGGTGGTCAACATCGCCGAGGGCCTCGATCTGGTCTCGCTCACCCAGATACTGGCGTGGGATCTGCCGTCGACCAAGAAGCTAAGCGAGCAGGTGGCCAAGCAGGCCCGCGACAGCAACTTCGGTAGCGTGACCATGGTCGAGAAGGTCAACGATAAAGCGGTGCAACGCAATTCGGGCAGGAGTGCGGCGAAAACCGCCGACGTGATGCTGCGCTATAACTTCCCCGGCGCCGGCCTGACCGACGATGCCCTGCGGACCTTGATCCTGCTGGTGCTCGACACCGGCGCCGAGATACGTCGGGCGCTGACGGCGTAACCGGTTACCGGCCCCCGCAATCCGAGCAGGTGCCGAAGATCTCGATGGTGTGGCTGACGTCGGAGAAGCCATGCTTGGCAGCCACTTCGCTGGCCCACTGTTCGACCTCGTGATCGCCCACCTCGATGGTGGCGCCGCAACTGCGGCAGACCAGATGGTGGTGGTGGTGCTCCGAACATCGGCGGTAGACCGATTCGCCGGTGTCGGTGCGCAGCGTGTCGATCATCCCGGCCGCGGCCATTGACTGCAGGGTCCGGTAGACGGTCGTCAGGCCGATGTTCTCGCCACGCCGGCGCAGCTCGTCGTGCAGCTCTTGGGCCGAGCGGAACTCGTCGAGGGTCTCCAGCAGCGTGGAGATCGCCGCCCGCTGCCGGGTGGAGCGGACGCTGACCCTGGTCATTGGCGCGGCTCCTCTTCATCGCTTCGTCCCCCTCGCCGCTTCACGGCTGGGGGTGCCCCCGCTGCATCGTCGCCGGCGCGGGTCATTGGCGCGGCTCCTCACTGGCGTGCGCGACGGCATCCACCACGATGTGCGCGAGGTGATGATCCGCGAGCCGGTAGAGCACTTCGCGCCCGGATCGCTCCCCGGTGACCACGCCGGCCGCCTTGAGGATCTTGAGATGCTGACTGACCAGCGGCTGGGGCACGCCGAGCGCGTCCACCAGCTCGTGCACGCAGCGGTGCGACTCGCGCAGCTGCAGCACGATGGCGATGCGCACGGGCGCGGCCAGCGCGCGCAACAACTCACCGGCGGCATCGAGGATGTCCCGCGGCGGCGGCACGGGATAGGCGGCCCCTCCGGAGTGCCCGGCGGCGCCCAGCGCGTCGTGGTCGTGGGCGAGGACGCCCGGGTCCGAATCGCCATCCGCGGCGGCCGGCATCGAGGCAGAAGGTGACGGGGACGTCATCATGGGGGCGGCATCACCTCGAGAAGTGCCAGGTAGTGGGAAAGTAGTCGCCGGTGAAAGTCGTTGTCGGCTGCCATCCACTGTCACATGCATGATGACGCATGTCAAAGACCGCGGTGCCGATCGCTACCATGACTGATGCTCTGCGCACCGCGGTCGAGCGCCGCGCGTGCCCGCTCAAACCCGGAAAGGGAGTGCACCACCCCGTGGCGTCCGTCATCGACACCGTAGTGAACCTGGCCAAACGGCGCGGCTTCGTCTTTCCCTCGGGGGAGATCTACGGCGGCACCCGATCGGCATGGGATTACGGCCCGCTGGGTGTGGAGTTCAAGGAGAACATCAAACGCCAGTGGTGGCGCTCGGTGGTCACCGGTCGCGACGACGTCGTGGGCCTGGATTCGGCGATCATCTTGCCGCGGCAAGTCTGGGTGGCCTCCGGCCATGTCGAGGTCTTCCACGACCCGCTCGTCGAGTCACTGATCACCCACAAGCGTTATCGCGCCGACCATCTCATCGAAGCCTACGAAGCCAAACACGGACACCCGCCGCCCAACGGCCTGGCCGACATCCGCGACCCGGAGACCGGCGAGCCCGGCCGGTGGACCGAGCCGCGCGAATTCAACATGATGCTCAAGACCTATCTCGGTCCGATCGAAACCGAGGAGGGCCTGCACTATCTGCGTCCGGAGACCGCGCAGGGCATCTTCGTCAACTTCGCCAACGTGGTGACCACCGCCCGCAAGAAGCCGCCTTTTGGTATCGGTCAGATCGGCAAGAGTTTTCGCAACGAGATCACCCCGGGCAACTTCATTTTCCGGACCCGCGAGTTCGAACAAATGGAAATGGAGTTCTTCGTCGAGCCCTCGACCGCCAAGGAATGGCATCAGTACTGGATCGACACCCGCCTGCACTGGTATGTCGAACTGGGTATCGACCCGGAGAACTTGCGGCTATTTGAACATCCGGCCGACAAGCTGTCGCACTACTCCGATCGCACCGTCGACATCGAGTACAAGTTCGGCTTCGCCGGTAATCCGTGGGGCGAGTTGGAAGGTGTCGCCAACCGCACCGATTTCGACTTGTCGACGCATGCAAAGCATTCCGGCGTCGACCTGTCGTTCTACGACCAGGTGACCGACACCCGGTACACCCCGTATGTCATCGAGCCCGCCGCCGGTCTGACGCGGTCGTTCATGGCGTTCTTGATCGACGCCTACACCGAGGACGAAGCCCCGAACGCCAAGGGCAAGATGGAAAAACGCACGGTGCTGCGGCTGGATCCGCGCCTGTCACCGGTCAAGGCCGCGGTGCTGCCGCTGTCCCGGCACGCCGACTTGAGTCCCAAGGCCCGAGACCTGGCCGCCGAGTTGCGGAAGTTTTGGAATATCGATTTCGACGACGCCGGTGCCATCGGGCGACGCTACCGACGCCAGGACGAGATCGGCACGCCCTTCTGCGTGACGGTGGATTTCGACTCACTCGAGGACAACGCCGTGACGGTCCGCCGCCGCGACGACATGTCCCAGGAGCGGGTGCCGATGAATGCCGTGTCGGATTATCTGGCGGCGCGCCTCAAGGGTTGTTAATCGACCACTCGCGGGCCGTCTTGTAGATTGCTTGTCCCGTTGCATCGGCGCGGGTCCGGCCGCCGTGGCGCCGGTGATGCATCCGCACCCACACCGAATTCCGCGGAATAAGGTTTGCTTAAAAGTCCGGCTTTTCGCGGTGCTGGTGCCTTAGGATCGCCACTGGGGCATAAGTAGATAGCTAATGGCCGCGGGTGGATGTCGCTCCGTCCGGGGCAGGAGCCGTTGACTCGGTCGGTTGGGGTTGCACATGATTCCCGCGTTTGTGTTCTTCCCTCCTGAGATCAACTCGGCCTTGATATTCGGCGGCCCCGGGGCCGGCCCTCTGTTCGAGGCGGCCGCGGCGTGGGACGGGCTGGCCGCCGAGCTGTCATCCTCGGCATCGTCGTTTCACACCACGGTTTCCGATCTGGCCGGTAGCGCCTGGATGGGGCCGTCGTCGATGGCGATGACCGGCGCCGCGGCGCCCTACGTGCAATGGCTGATCATCGCGGCGGCGCAGGCGGAGGTGGCGGCCTTGCAGGCCCGGATCGCCGCACTGGCTTTCGAGGGCGCACTGGTGGCGACGGTTCCGCTGCCGGAGGTGCTGGCCAATCGGGCCCGGTTGCTCGTCCTGATTGCCACGAACTTCTTTGGCATCAATACCGCGGCCATCGCACAGACCGAGCTCGAATACGTCGAGATGTGGGCGCAGGATGTGGCGGCGATGTTGGGCTATCACGCCGGGGCCCAATCGATGGCGGAGGCGCTGCCGGAATTCAGCGTGCCGCCGGCGGCCCTCGGCGGCGGCGCGCCCGCCGCGGACCTGTCGGGCCTGGCCGGATTGGTGACGGCACCCCTGACTCTCGCGTCACAGTTCTTCCAGGGCCTGTCCTCGCTGGGAACCGCGTTCGTCTCCCAACTGCAGTCGGTGTTCGGGGCGCTCTCGCCGGCGGTCTCGTTGCTGTCGTCGACGCCGGTGGCGACGTTGACGTCGGTGGCGCAGGCCGGAATGTACCCGGCGACCGCGTTGATGACGCCCATGGTGACGCTTGCCCAAAGTGCCGCCCCCGCACCGGCGGCGGCCGCGTCGCCGCTCTCTCACGCGCCGGCGTTGGTGGGCGCGGCCAGCGCGCCCCTCGCCGCGCCGCGCAGCGCGGGCAGCGTCCTGTCGGACTTGCCGCCGTTGGCCGGTTCAGGGTTGGGCGCGTTGGGCGTTGCGACGGCGGGCCTGGGCGGCGCGCGGTTCGTCGGGTCGCTGACGGTGCCCGCGGCGTGGCAGGGATCGATGCCGGCTTACATCGCCACCCCGGCGATGTCCGGGGCGGGCTCCGGGGCGCCGGCCGCGGCGGCCGGCGGATCGGGCAGTGGTGTGCCGATGACGGCGATGCCGGTCGGTGACAAGACCCCCGAGGGCGAGGACCGCGGGACCAGGGCGCAGGTGGTCAGGTCTCGTCCCAAGGTGGTGCCGCGCAATCGCCCGGGATAGTGCAGCGGTGCTGCTGTTGCAGACGTGAATAGTGTGCAAAGCGGCCGGAATTCGATACTTTTCGATATGCCGGCATACGCCCCGACGGAACGTTGTATGCGCAACGCCGAATTCGTCTGATTGGTCTGGTGAAACCCGCAACAGGTGCGCGGCTCGTCGCAGGAACCGGGCGAAAATCCGCAGGCGGCGGTCCGCTCGAAAACTCGTCGGCCCTCGAACGCACGTCCTATTGGTAGCGCTAAACCGTTGCGGGGCAACGCATGTGCGAGCGTCGATTCGCGGGATGAAGCCGCCGAGCCGACCCGCGTGGCATTTCTTTGTTGTGCAGGCGGGCGGCGACATCCGGCGGGCGTGAGCGCGGATCCGGTGTCGGGTCGCCGTCGGTTCGCATGTGCTCGACAGAAGAATATTGGCAATTCCCGCATATTTTCTTCACTTTGTCTTACGATGTGAACCGGTTGGTGTAAATAGGTTCGCCACAGCGCCCGAACGCTCTATCGGCTGTGGAAGGGGGCAGGGGTGCTTTTGCCTCTCGGTTCGCCGTTGCCGGATGACACGGTGTCGGCAGTTCGAGGAGAGTCCGGCATGCTCGGTGGGCTGTCGGTTCCGCTCAAGTGGGGCGTGGTCGTCCCGCCGGATGACTATGACCATTGGGCACCGAAGCCGGACGCCGAAACCCTTGAACAGCCGGCCGACGTTCCCCGCCCGACCGCCGTTGCGGACGGCGTGTGGAGCGGGTGGGAAGGCGACACCGTGTCGCGGGGATCGGGTGTGATCCCGCATTCCCCAGCAGCCGGCTGAGCCCGGCGAAACCCAAACCGCTGCGGTAGCGGCGCCAGGCGCTGCTCAGAATCGGCCGCCGCCACCCATGAAACCGCCGCCGGACGCACCGGGGCTGCCGCCGAACGAGGTCGGGCTCCAGCCGCCGAATCCGCCCCGCATGCCGCCGCTTAGCACGTTGCCGATGATGATCCCGCCGAGCATCGCACCCATGTCACTGCCGCCGCGGCCGACGTAGGCCCGCTGCGCCAGTTGCACGTCGTCGTTGGCCAGCGACTGCGCGGTGGCGGCCAGCGTCGACGCCGCGTTGGCGTGCGCGATCGCCTCGGTCGGCAGCGTCGATCGTTTGTCCTGCGCGGCCTGCAGATGCCGTCTGGCCTCGGCGAGCCGGGTGCGCGCCTCGGGGCCGATGCTGCCCCGGCGGGTGTCGACGTAGTCCGACACCGCACGCACCCGCGACTGCGCGGTGAACAGCGCCTGCTCCAACGACCGGTTCAGCCGCTCGGCCGCGGCCTGCTCCTGGGCCAGGGTGGCCAGTAGCCCGTTGAGGCCGGCGTCGGCTTTGGTCACCTGAGCGAATGCGCCCAGCGGATCGTCGGCAGCGCCGGCCCGTGCGCTGTCGACGGCCCGGAGGGCGGCATCGCGCGCCGCAACCAGATCACCGGTGTGCGCGGTCTTGACCTTCGCTGTCAGGCGCAGCAGTTCGTCCGCGCGCTCGATGTCGTGCTGGATGTCGGTCAGGGCCGACGGCAGCCCGTCGATGGCGTGCTGAATGTCGCCGGCCGCGTTGTCCACCGCGTCGAGCAACGCGCGCGCCTGGCCCAGCGCCGACTCGGCGGCGCGGACGGCGTCGACCAGACCGGCTTGCCGCCCGCTGACGGCATGGGCGGCAAGCTCACGGGCGCTGGTGATGTTGCGGTCGGCGAACGCCAGCCGCTCCTTGGCCGCGGTCACGTTGCCCGACACCGAAGTCAGTGCGGCCGCGCTGAAGTCGTTGTGCAGCGCGGCAAGTCGTTGTTCAGCCGGCGCGATGCGGGTGGTGAGTTCCACGTATTGCTGTGTCAGTGCGTCCAGCCGGGAGGGGGCGTTGATCACCAGATCCCGCAGCTTCTCGAACGCCTCGGTCTGTGACTCCAGTTCCCGGTCGGCGCGCGCCGCCGCCACGATCACCTGGGTGAGCAGTTCCCGGCGCTGCGCCGGCGTCTCTGGCGTGTCGTCGTCGAGTTGTTGGCGGATCGTAAAGGCTTGGGACAGTGCGGCTTTGGCGTTGGTCACGGCCTGGGTGAACGGCTGGGTCCGGTCGGCGCCGAACTCCGTGACCGCCAGGTCCAATTCGTTGGCGCTGGTGCGTAACGCGTTGTCGACGTCCACCACCAGTTCGCGGGACAGGTCGTCGAGTGCCTGCGGGGGCACCGCGGCCAGCGCATCGGCGTCGGTGGGGTCGACCCGACGCGCCGCCGCCAACGCCGCGGCGCGGCGGCGCCGACCGCGATAACGCATGACCAGCAACAGGACTGCCAGCGCGACCAGGATGCCCGCCAGCACGGCCAGCAGCGCCACCCGGCCCGACGAATCGGGCGAGGTGTCGAGTCCGTTGGCCGCCGCGACGGCGGCGCCGCTCCAATCGCCGTCATGCAGGGCGGGCTCGATCTTGTTGCGCCGCAACTTGTCGACCTGATTTGCGGTGACGCCCTTGACCGTGGAGGGCACCAGGAAGGCGTATTCACGGCTGTGGGTGCCGACGGCCAGCAGCGCGTCGTAGGCGCCCAGATCGCTGTTGGTCACGGTGCGCTGTGCCCACCCGGCCGCGCTCTGCCCGGAGAAGTTGTCGACGTAGACCACCCACAGCCGGATGTGGCGGTCGGTGTACAGCTTGCCGAGAGCAGAGGCGACCGCCGCGCGCCCGGAATCCGACAGGGCACCCGCGTTGTCGGTGATGTAGTCGGCCAACCGGAATGGGGGTTGCGCGCCGGCGGCCGGCGCCAGCAGCAGGCCGCCGCCGAAGCCGACCGTGAGGATCGTCGCGATCACGGCGATCAGGCGAGCGGTGCAACGCATAGGGCCAATCTAGCCCCGCGACGATGCAGGCCAGTAGGCCCGAGTCGAGCCATACTCCGGCGGGCGTTCCCTGGCAGACTGTGCGTCGGTGACCGGGAATCAGCACGACCCCTACGACGACTTCGACCGTCAGCGACGGGTGGCCGAAGCGCCCAAGACTGCGGGGCTGCCGGGCGCCGAGGGTCAACACCGCACCGACTTCGCCCGGGATCGGGCGCGGGTCCTGCACAGCGCCGCGCTGCGTCGATTGGCCGACAAGACCCAGGTGGTCGGGCCCCGAGAAGGGGACACACCGCGCACCCGGCTGACGCATTCGCTCGAGGTCGCCCAGATCGGGCGGGGGATGGCGATCGGGCTGGGCTGCGACCCCGACCTCGTCGAGCTGGCGGGACTGGCCCACGACATCGGCCACCCGCCCTACGGACACAACGGCGAACGCGCGCTCGACGAGGTCGCGACGGACTACGGCGGTTTCGAGGGCAACGCCCAGAACTTCCGGATCTTGACCAGTCTGGAGCCCAAAGTCCTTGACGAGCAAGGCAATAGCGCGGGGTTGAACCTGACCCGGGCGTCGCTGGACGCGGTGACCAAGTACCCGTGGCCCCGCGGCGAAGCGCAACGCAAGTTCGGGTTTTACGACGACGACCGCGAGCCGGCCGCCTGGGTTCGGGCGGGCGCACCGGAGGGGCGGATGTGCCTGGAAGCGCAGGTCATGGACTGGGCCGACGATGTGGCCTATTCGGTGCACGACGTCGAGGACGGTGTGGTGTCCCAGCGCATCGACCTGCGGGTGCTCGCCGACGAAGACGAGGCCGCCGCACTGGCCAAACTGGGCGAGACCGAATTTTTCCGGGTGCGCGCCGACGACTTCATGGCGGCGGCGCGACGGCTCTCCGCCCTGCCGGTGGTCGCCGCCGTCGGAAAGTACGACGCCACGCTCGCGGCTTCGGTGGCGCTCAAGCGGTTGACCAGTGAACTGGTCGGCCGGTTCGCCTCGGCCGCCATCGCCACCACTCGCGCGGCGGCCGGTCCCGGCCCGCTGGTGCGCTACCGGGCCCAGTTGCAGGTTCCCGACCTGGTGCGCGCCGAGGTGGCCCTGCTGAAAATCCTGGCGCTGCAGTTCATCATGTCCGATCCGCGTCATCAGGAAACACAAGCCGGGCAGCGTGAACGCATCCATCGGGTGGCGCACTGGCTGTATGCGGGAGCGCCCCGCACGCTGGACCCGTTCTTTGCTGCGGCCTTCAACACCGCGGCCGACGACGGCGCGCGGTGGCGCGTCATCGTCGACCAGATCGCCTCCTATACCGAGGGTCGGCTCGAACGGATCGATACCCGCCAGGCCGGTCCGTAGTCGCCGGTCGGAAGGAAGTCGTCCGGTCTGGGAATCGGCGCGGCCGCCGCGAGTTAGGCTGCCCGACATGAAGAAATTCAGCGGCTCGCCCTTTGTGGCCTCCTTGTTGATGGGGCTCCCCGTCGTCGCCATGACTGCCTGCAGTTCACCGCAGCATGCGAGCACCCAGCCGGGCACCACACCACCGGTGAAGGGTGCCGCTCCGTCGTCCGGGGAGTCGACGTCGACCCCGGCGCCCGCCGCGGGCTCGCTGCGCGCGGAACTGAAGACGCCCGATGGCCGTTCGGCGGCCACTGCGACCTTCGACTTCACCGGCGGCTACGTAACCGTGACGGTGAAAACGGAGGCGCCTGGCATCCTCACGCCCGGCATCCACGGCCTGCATGTGCACGAGATCGGCAAGTGCGAGCCGAACTCGGTGGCGCCCACCGGCGGTGCGCCCGGCAACTTCCTGTCCGCCGGCGGTCACTACCAGGCCCCCGGACACACCGGCAAGCCCGAAAGTGGCGACTTGGCGTCCCTCGAGGTCCGGCAGGACGGCTCGGCGTACCTGGTCACCACCACCGATTCGTTCAACCGGGACGACCTGCTGGCGGGCAACAAGACCGCGCTGATGCTGCACGGCGCCCAGGACACCGAGAACGCAATGGATCGGGTCGCGTGCGGCGTCATCGGTACCGGCTAGCGTGCGCCGTCGCGACTTAGACTGAGCCGATGTCAAGCCCGGCAGGTTCACGCGCGGAGGGCGACGGCCGTGCCCGGGGTCGGGGCCGGATTCCCGATCGCGACATCGCCGCCATCCGCGAGCGGGTGCGCATCGACGAGGTCATCGGCGACTACGTCCAGTTGCGCCGCGCCGGCGCCGATTCGCTCAAGGGCCTGTGTCCGTTCCACGACGAGAAGTCACCGTCGTTTCACGTCCGCCCCAACCACGGCCACTTTCACTGCTTCGGCTGTGGTGAGGGCGGCGACGTGTACGCGTTCATCCAGAAGATCGAACACGTCAGCTTCGTCGAGGCCGTCGAACTGCTCGCCGACCGGATCGGTCACACCATCAATTACTCGGGCCCGGCGACCAGCGTGCAGCGCGACCGCGGCAGTCGCAGCCGGCTCGTCGCGGCCAACGCGGCGGCGGCGGAGTTCTATGCGGCGGCGCTGGAATCCGCCGAGGCGGCACCGGCCCGGCAGTATCTGACCGAGCGGAACTTCGACGCCGACGCGGCCCGTCACTTCGGTTGCGGCTTCGCACCCTCGGGCTGGGACTCGCTGACAAAGCACTTGATACGCAAGGGATTTGAGTTCAAGGAGCTGGAGGCGGCCGGCCTGTCACGGCAGGGGCGTCGCGGACCGATGGACCGCTTCCATCGCCGGTTGCTGTGGCCCATCCGCAGTTCGGCCGGCGAGGTGATCGGCTTCGGCGCCCGGCGGCTGTTCGACGACGATCCGATGGAAGCCAAGTACATCAACACGCCCGAGACGCTGCTGTACAAGAAGTCGAACGTGATGTTCGGCATCGACTTGGCCAAACGCGACATCGCCAAGGGGCACCAGGCCGTCGTCGTCGAGGGCTATACCGACGTGATGGCGATGCATTTGGCCGGCGTCACCACCGCGGTGGCGTCGTGCGGCACCGCGTTCGGCGACGAGCATCTGTCGATGCTGCGCCGGTTGATGATGGACGACAGTTTCTTTCGCGGCGAACTGATCTACGTGTTCGACGGCGACGCGGCCGGGCGGGCCGCCGCGCTCAAGGCCTTCGGCGGCGAACAGAACCTGGCGGGCCAGTCGTTCGTGGCCGTCGCGCCTGACGGCATGGATCCCTGCGATCTGCGGCTGAAGTCCGGTGACGGCGCGCTGCGCGATCTGGTGGCCCGGCGGACCCCGCTCTTCGAGTTCGCGGTCCGTTCGGCGCTCGCCGAGATGGACCTGGACAGCGCCGAGGGCCGGGTCGCCGCACTGCGCCGCTGCGTGCCGATGGTGAGCCAGATCAAGGACCCCACGCTGCGCGACGAGTACGCCCGCCAGCTCGCCGGATGGGTCGGCTGGGACGACGTCGCGCAGGTCATCGACCGGGTGCGCAGCCAGGCCAAGACGTCCAACACCGCGGCCCGCGGTGGCTCCGGACCCAAGGCGCCCCGCCGCGCGGCGCAGCCGCCCGCCGCGGCCCAGCCGGCCGCCAGCCGTCCGGACCCCCGAGACCCCACCCTGTGGCCGCAGCGTGAGGCGCTCAAGGCGGCCCTGCAATACCCGGCGTTCGCCGGGCCGGTGTTCGACACGCTGACGGTCGAGAGCTTCACCCATCCCGGATACGCGGCCATCCGCGCGGCCATCGAGACGGCGGGGGGCACCTCGAGCGGGATCACCGGCGCGCAATGGATCGAGGCGGTGCGTGAGCAGGCTTCGTCGCCGCTGACCGCCGGCCTGGCCAGCGAGTTGGGGGTGGAGGCCATCGCGGTCGACGAGGAGAAGCTGCCGCGCTACATCGGCGGCGTGCTGGCCCGGCTGCAAGAGGTGTGGATGGGCCGGCAGATCGCCGAGGTGAAGTCGAAGCTGCAGCGGATGTCACCGATTGAGCAGGGCGACGAGTACCACGCCCTGTTCGGGGACCTGGTGGCGATGGAGTCCTACCGGCGCAGCCTGCTGGAGCAGGCTAGCGGCGACGATTAGACGGCGTCAGCACGTCGTCGGCCGAGCCCTCGGCGTCGCGTTCCATGATGGCCGTTTGGTCGTCGATCTCGGTCAGGGTGACAAAACCGGCATCGGGTGAGATCCGATTCGCGATCTTGCGCCGCCCCCCTTCGATCATCGACTTGGCCACGGGGCTGCTGGTCAGCGCGCGATAGGTGCCGACGAGCTGCTCGTATCGGCGACGCCCAGCCTTCGAACCCAGCACGTAACCCAGCCCAAGCACCACGACATACCGGATCAAAACTTTCCTCCCGACTATCGATGGCTCCATCCTGCCTCACCGGCCGGGGCGCCCGCGCGGTCGATCCCCGTCTATGGGCGGCCCGAGGGTGGTCCACGCTAGTTGGGTGCGGTCGTGCCAGTACGCTAGAGTTCGTCCCGCGATCGGGTTAGTCCCCTGTAGCTCAATTGGCAGAGCATTCGGCTGTTAACCGAAGGGTTCCTGGTTCGAGTCCAGGCGGGGGAGCACTTCTCTGAACGTCTCAGTGGCCGGCGCTCTGGCCGCCGTCGATGTGTAGCGTCTCGCCGGTCACGAACGACGCGCCCTCTAGGTAGCGAATCCCCTCGATGATGTCGGCGATGGTGCCCATCCGGCCCAGCGGATGCATGGCGGCCAGCGCGGTCGTGTCGTCGTCGGCGTGCATCGGCGTGGCGATGTTGCCGGGGGAGATGGCGTTGACGCGGATCCCGTTGCGGGCGTATTCGATGGCCAGCGATTTGGTCACCGCCGCCAGGCCACCCTTGGTGAGCGCGGTCAATCCCGCCGGCACCCCGGAGTTGGCCTGCTCGAGCAGGGAGGTGGTCATGTTGACCACGTGGCCGCCCCCGCCTTGCCTCAGCAGCTGGGCGATGACGCGCTGGGTGATGTGGAAAAAGCCGGTCAGGTTCACCCCCGTCACCAACTCGTAGTCGGCCGGCGTGTACTCGGTGAACGGCTTAGGCACGAACACGCCCGCGTTGTTGATCAGCGTGTCCACCCGGCCGAACCGGTCCAGCGCCGTCGCGACGATGCGGTCAGCGGTCGCGGGATCGGCCACGTCACCGGCGACGGCCGCCACCTCGGCGTCAGCGCCGGCGGCGATCGATCGCGAATTAGCCACCACCGCGAAGCCGAGTTCGCGGTAGGCGTCAACCAGGGCGGCACCCATGCCCTGGGAGGCGCCGGTGATGATCGCGACTTTCTGACGGGCGTGATCTGCGGTCAACGGAGGTCTCCTTGCGCGGTCTGTCGGCGAATGCGGCGATCGACGCGCCACCCCGGGTGGTACGCCGCGAATCGTGAATCTACTGTGACCCCAGACTATTAGGAGTGCTCGCCTCGATGCCGCTGCGCGTCTGGCGCACCGATGAGGTCACGCGGCTGAGCGCGCACCCCGATAACCCGGCCATCGCCTGCCCGGATCGGCACCCGTCATAGTCACGGATTAGCCTGTGGCGCACCGACTTTCGAAGCGCTCGGCGCCGGTCGCCTGCCCGGCCCGCCCCGGCGTGGGTGACAAGCCCAGGTGGTCGCGCAGCGTGTGGCCGCGGTATTCGGTGCGGAAGCTACCGCGCTCCTGCAGCAGCGGCACCACCTTGGCGACGAATTCGTCGAGGCCGTGCGGCGTCAGGTGCGGCACCAGGATGAAGCCGTCGCAGGCATCGGACTGCACGTAGCGATCGATCTCGGCGGCGACCTGCGCCGGCGTTCCGACGAATTGTTGGCGGCTGGTCACCTCGATGATCAGCTCGCGGATCGACAGGTTCTCGGCTTCCGCCCGGGCGCGCCAGGTCTGGGCGACCGTCTTGGGGTCGCCGTGCCGGACCCGCCCGCGGGTGATGTTCGGGTTCTCGACGGGATCGACGTCGGGCAGGGGCCCGTCGGGGTCGTAGGCCGACAGGTCCACGCCCCACACCTGTTCGAGGAATGCGATCGCGGTCGGGCCGCTGACCTGCTGCTCGCGGATGTGGCGGGCGTTGTCCTGCGCCTCTTCGGGGGTGTCTCCCAGCGCGAACGTCGCGCCGGGCAGGACCTTGAGCTGGTCTGGGTCGCGCCCATGGGCCGCGGCGCGGCTCTTCACGTCGCTGTAGTAGCGCTGACCCGCCTCGAGCGACCCGTGCAGCGTGAACAGGGCATCGGCGTGCCTGGCGCCGAAGTCACGGCCGTCGTCGGAGTCACCAGCCTGCAGCAGCACCGGGTGGCCCTGCGGCCCGGCCGGCAGGGAGGCCACGCCGCGGACGTCGAATTGCGGACCGTGGTGCTCGACGACGCCGATGCGCGCCGGATCGGCATAGATCCCGGCGCCGACGTCGGCGACGACGGCATCGGGCGCCCAGCTGTCCCAGAACCGCCTCGCGACGGTGATGAATTCCTCGGCCCGGTGGTAGCGGTCGGCGTGGGCCAGGAACCCGCCGCGGCGGAAGTTCTCCCCGGTGAACGCGTCGGAGGAGGTGACCATGTTCCAGGCCGACCGCCCGTCGGACAGGTGGTCCAGCGTCGCGAATTGCCTTGCCACTTCGTAGGGTTCGTTGAACGTGGTGTTGATGGTGCCGGCCAGGCCGAGCCTGTCGGTGACCGCGGCGAGCGCGGCCAGCACGGTGAAGGTGTCGGGCCGTCCGACCACGTCGAGGTCGTGGATCTTGCCGCGATGCTCACGCAGCCGCAGGCCTTCGGCCAGAAAGAAGAAGTCGAACAGCCCCCGCTCGGCGGTCTCGGCAAGGTGCACAAACGATTCGAACGCGATCTGGCTGCCCGCACTCGGATCCGACCACACCGTGGTGTTGTTCACCCCGGGGAAGTGGGCGCCCAGATGAATCTGCTTGCGGTGGCCTGCTTCTCGAACGCTCATCCGGTCAGTCCCCATCGTTTGGCGATCAGTTCATGCGAGCGCAGCCGGTCGACGTGGCGGTGGGTCACGGAGGTGATCACCAGTTCGTCGGCGCCGGTGACCCGGCCCAGCAGTTCGAGCCGGTCGGCGACCTCGTCGGGGTTGCCGACGAATTGTGTTGCGGTGCGGTCGGCCACCAGCGCCTGCTGCTCCTCGGTCAAGGGCTCGCAGAAATCGGGGTCGGGGTAGGGGATGGCGCCGTGACCGCTGCGGATGGAATACACCCACCGGCCGTAACCGGACGCGAGGTGGCGCGCGGTGGCGCTGTCCTCGGCGACCACGACGTCGGCCGACACCACCACGTAGGGCTCCGATAGCCGCGCGGACGGGCGGAAGGCGTTGCGGTAGGCGGTGATTGCATCGAGCGCCGTGCCGGGGGTGATGTGGTAACTCGCGACGAACGGAAGCCCACGGGCGCCGGCGACCTCGGCGCTTTGCCCCTTGGTGCTGCCGAAGATCCACGGCGCCAACTGACCGCGCTCGCCGGGAACGGCATGTAGGTCATGGCCATCGACGCTGTAGGTGCCCGCCAGCAGCGCTTCGATGTCGGCCAGTTGGTCGGCGAAGTCGGGAGGTTGTGCGCACGGTTGCACCAGCGCGGAGGCCTGCGCCCGGATCCGCTCGCTTTTCATCAGCGGTGTTTGGTCGAAGGGTGCGGGGATGACAAGCCCGTCGACCTCACGCCACGGCGTGGGCGCACGCTCGGAGTGGACCGGGGGCGGCGCCACGGCGGCCTCCTTGCGCCGCTGCCCGGACCGGCCCAGCCCCATGTCGATGCGGCCGGGGTAGAGCGCGTCGAGGATGCCGAAGCTTTCCACCACGGCGAGCGCCGTCGTGTGGCCGATCTGCACGGCGGCCGACCCGACGTGGATTCGCTCGGTGGCCGCGGCGATCTGGCCGATCAGCGTCACCGGCGAGGAGCTGGCGACCGCGACGAAGTGGTGCTCGGCCAGCCAGTAGCGTCGGTAGCCCCAGCGCTCGGCGTGCTGGGCCAGATCGATGGTGTTGCGCAGTGCCGTCGCGGCGTCGCTGCCGGCGCTGATGGGCGCGAGGTCGAGGATCGACAGGGGAGTGATGCTCATGACGGCGCCGTCGCGTAGCGGTTCGGTGCGGTCGCCAACCCGAGGCGGTCGCGCAGTGTCTCGCCGTCGCGGTAGCCGGTGCGAAACCGGCCGGCGCGCTGCAGGCGCGGCACCAGGTCGTCGACGATGGCGGGCAGGTCGAGGGCGTTTACCGCGGGCCGCAGCCGCACCCCATCGACACCGGCGTCCTGCCAGGCGAGCAGGAGATCCGCCAAATCAGTTGTGCTACCGACGAATACGAGTGCATCGGACGAGATGGCCGCTGCGGGCGCCAGTGGATCGTCGACCAGCGACACCACCAGGTCCGCATAGACTTTGAGCTTCCGGCCGGCGGCCCGCTGCGCGTGGCCCACATCGGCCAGGATGGCCCGCAGCGAGCCCTCGTCGTGCGGGGTGATGAAGACCAGGTCGGCGCTGGCGGCGGCGAATTCGTAGACCCGCGGTGCGTGGGCAAGTGCGGCCACCACCGGCTGGCCCTGAGGCGGGCGCGGGGTGATCGAGGGCCCTTTGACCGAGAAGCGCTCGCCGACGAAGTCGATGTAGTGCAGTTTGTCGCGGTCGATGTAGCGGCCGGTCGCCACATCGCGGATGACCGCGTCGTCCTCCCAGCTGTCCCAGAGCCGGCGCACCACCTCCACCGCGTCGGCGGCCTCGTCGAACAGGTCGTCGCCGTCGGGGGCGGCCCGCCGGCCGAACAGGGCGGCCTCGTGCGCCGTCGGGCTCACCCGCACCTGCCATCCCGCCCGGCCGTGGGAGATATGGTCAAGCGTCGCAATGGCTTTCGAGACGTGGAACGGTTCGGTATGGGTAACGGTCGCCACCGGAATCAGGCCGATGTGTCGGGTGGCCGGGGCGATGCGGGCGGCGACCAGCGTGGCATCCGCGCGTCCCGCTAGGCGCCGCGGCGAGATGTCGGCGCTGCGGCCGGGTTGCGCGTCAAGGCTGTCGTCGATGGTCAGGAAATCCAGCAGGCCGCGCTCGGCGGTGCTCGCCAGCGCTGCCCAATAGCGGCCGCTCAGTTGCCCGCCACCGGTCGCGTTGTGCGCGAACGCGTATCGCCACGCGTGGGGGTGCCAGCCGTAGCCGTCCAGTCCCACAGCCAGATGCAGCTCGGTCATGGTCGGTCCCCGGTGATCCCCGTCGGTTCGGCGTCGCGCAGCATGGTCATAACCCACTGTGCAACGCTGCCGACGGCGCTGCATTCCAAAACCGGGTTAAGTTCAGGCTGAGTAATACTTCGCCGAGTTCAGCCCGGCGGAACGCGGCGATGCGGGTTCGGTGCAGCGTGGCGAATACGGGCGATCACGGCGTCTTGCTCTGAACGCCACCGTCTTTCAGATGGAGAAGTCCTCGCCGTGCCACACGCCGGCTTCGGGCGGCCGGATGACGTGATTGCTCTGGGCACCGTCCGCGCGGGCTTCGAGTTTGGTCACCCGGGTCAGCAGCGACTGCAGGCTGACTCCGACGAGGTCGGGCATCATCGAGTCGTCCGGGCTGCCGGGACGGCTGCGGCTGATGACCTGTCCGGGCACGCCGACGACCACTGAGCTGGACGGAACCTCTTTGACCACCACGGCGTTGGCGCCGATACGGCTGTCGTCGCCGATCTTGATGGCGCCCAGGACCTTCGCCCCGGCGCCGATGGTGACCCGATCACCGATGGTGGGATGACGTTTGCCGGTGTCCCTGCCGCTGCCACCGAGGGTGACTCCGTGATAGATGGTCACGTCCTCGCCCACCTCGGCCGTCTCGCCGATTACCACCCCGGTGGCGTGGTCGATGAAGAGACCGGGGCCGAGCACCGCGCCGGGGTGGATCTCGACGCCGGTGAGGATGCGGGTGATCTCGCCGAACGTTCGCGCGGCCACCTTTGCGCCGCGGTTCCACAGCCAATGGCTGACGCGGTGACCCCAGATGGCGTGCACGCCCGGGTAGGCGAAGATCACCTGCAGCGTGGTCGGGACGGCCGGATCGCGTTCCCTGGCCGCTCGGATGTCACGACGGATGGCTTCGAGCATGACTAATCGGCCAGGTCGGAGAACAGCGGCGTGCTCAGGTACCGCTCGCCGAAGTCGGGCAGCACCACGACGACGAGCTTCCCGGCGTTCTCGGGCCGGCGGGCCACCTGCAGGGCGGCTACCACCGCCGCCCCCGAGGAGATGCCCACCAACAGGCCCTCCTCGGCGGCCAGCCGCCGGGCCAGGGTGATGGATTCCTCGTTGCCGACCGCGATGACCTCGTCGACCAGATCCAGCGCGAGCACGGGCGGGACGAACCCGGCGCCCAAGCCCTGGATCGGGTGCGGCCCTTTCTGTCCGCCGGACAGCACCGGCGACGCGGCCGGTTCGACGGCGATGAACTGCGCCGAGGGCTTGCGCTCCTTGATCACCTGGGCCACACCGGTGATGGTGCCGCCGGTGCCCACCCCGGCGACGAAGATGTCGACCTTGCCGTCAGTGTCGCGCCACACCTCTTCCGCGGTGGTCTTGCGGTGGATCGCGGGGTTGGCCTTGTTCTCGAACTGCTGTGGCACGAAATAGCGTTGGTCGCTTTTGGCAAGCTCCTCGGCCTTGGCGATGGCGCCCGGCATGCCCTCGGATCCAGGGGTCAACACGATCTCGGCTCCCAAGGCGCGCAACAACATTCGCCGCTCGACGCTCATGGTCTCCGGCATGGTCAGCACGCAACGGTAGCCGCGGGCCGCGGCCACCAGCGCCAGGGCGATGCCGGTGTTGCCGCTCGTGGGCTCGAGAATGATGGTGTCCGGTTTGATCAGGCCCGCCTGCTCGGCCGCGTCGATCATCGCGACCCCGATGCGGTCCTTGACACTGTTTCCCGGGTTGAAGAATTCCAGCTTGGCGACGACGTCGGCGACCGCACCCTCGGTGACCCGGTTCAGCCGGACCAGCGGGGTGTTACCGATCAATTCCGTGACGTTCTCCGCGATGCTCATCTATCTTTTGTCTCCAACGACGTAGGACCAGGCCTCATCCGCCTGCCAGCTAATATCGAACTCTATGTTCATCTCGGTGGGGATGGCTAGCGCTACAGGGGTAAAGCGTTGCGACGCTTCGTCCAGCGCCACCCCGGTGAGCACGCGTCCATGCAGATCGCCAACCGTTTTCGCGGTGAGCGTTATTCCCGAGGTGCCCGGCGCCTGGCGTATGTAGAAATCCGTGCCGGGTTGGATCGTGTCGCCGAATGCGAAGCCGTCGGCGTCCAGCAGCTCGTGACCGCCGGTGGCGCTGAGTATCAGCGGGATTCGCACCTGGAACGGCCCGACGAGGCCCGAATCCGCGGCGGCGTGCTGGTCGACCAGCAGGGCTTCGTCGGCGGCCTGGTGAGCGAACTTTCGCGCCTGCGCAAGCAGATAGTTGTACAGGTGCACCACCTTGTCGGCGTTGCGATAGTGGCGCGCACCGGTGAGCCGGAAGCTGACGTGCTCGATGCGGGGGACATCGGCATCGGATTGTGCGACCAGCCGGTAGTAGCGGTACCCGCGCCCGCCGCGGCCATGGCTGCTCGACGACAGTGTGCTGCCCTCGCCCAACGTGCGCTGGTGGCGGCCCCGGCCGGGGCGCACGGCCAGTTCGGATCCCGAAACGTCTTGCCAGTCAAGGCCATTGGCCGATTTCTGCAGCCGTACCGTGAGGTGCCCGTTGGAGGCGACCCACACCGAGTAGCCGCCGAGCTGAGGCGCGCCGTCGAATTCGAAGGTGATCACCGGCCCCGGTGAGCGGTGAACGGCGACGGGCACGTTGAGCGGGCGGGTGTCCAGCGCCAGGCCGTTGGTGAAAAACCAGATCGCGGCCTGGGTCGCGGCGATCGCCTCGTGCTCGTTGATGTTGGCCGGTCCGAGCGGATAACCCGCGTCACGCACCTGGCGGCTCAGTTCGGCGACGGAGCGCATCGGAAAGGAGTTCCGCAGGATCCAGCCGACCGTGGCTTCGTGGCTGGATGCGCGCAGATGGGGCAGGGCAGCCCAGGTGTCGACGCGGTAGCGCGACGGGTGCTGCGGCGCGACGCCGGTGAAATCCAGCGAGTAGGCGTGCACGTTCGGGTTGAGCCTGATCAGGTCGGTGCGCGCCCAGCTGCCGTCGGTGAACACGACCCGGTCGACGGTGTGGGAATAGGTGCCACCCCGGTAACGGGTCATGCGGTTGAGCGCGGTGGCCGGTCGGACCACCGAACGCCGGCGGGTCGCCACCGGCGCCAGGGCACGGTTGGGCTCGGACAATATGGTCATGGGTTGCTGGTCTTCCTGAAAGGCTTTGGTTGGCCCACGCCTTCACGCCACCGGGCAGACCCGGCGGTACCGCCCGGAAATGGGCTAGCGCGGGGATTTCTACAGCGTCAGAGGGCTCAGGAAATCAACAGCAACAACAGCAACAACAGTCCACGCCGACGCAGCGCGACGGGACAAAGCACGACTGTGCGGGGTGTTGCATATCCCCACTATAGGGCATCGGCACTTCTCGATCCGTTTCGCTCAGCCGGGCTCAAAACCTTCTGGCCTGCCCCTACACTTGCCTAGGCTCGGCGCGCGGACCCGCTTCTGTTGGGGGACGATAGATCCGCCCGATCCCGGCCGCAGTTCACGCATGAAAGGATCACGATGACGTCGGCTCAAAACGAGTCTCAGACACTTGGCGACCTCGCTGCCCGGCAACTAGCCAACGCGACGAAGACTGTCCCCCAGCTTTCGACCATCACGCCGCGCTGGCTGCTGCACCTGCTCGGCTGGGTCCCGGTGGAGGCCGGCATCTACCGGGTGAACCGGGTGGTCAACCCCGAGCAGGTCGCGATTAAGGCCGAGGCGGGCGCCGGCACCGACGAACCGCTGCCGGAGACCTATGTCGACTACGAGACCAGCCCGCGCGAATACACGCTGCGCAGCATCTCGACGCTGGTCGACATTCACACCCGGGTGTCCGACTTGTACTCGAGCCCGCACGACCAGATCGCTCAGCAGCTGCGGCTGACGATCGAGACGATCAAGGAACGTCAAGAGTTCGAACTGATCAACAGCCCCGAGTACGGGTTGCTCGCGCAGGCCACGCCGGAGCAGACCATCCAGACGCTCGCCGGTGCCCCCGCGCCCGACGACCTCGACGCGCTGATCACCAAGGTGTGGAAGACGCCCAGCTTCTTCCTCACCCATCCGCTGGGTATCGCCGCATTCGGCCGTGAAGCCACCTACCGGGGCGTCCCGCCGCCAGTGGTCAGCCTGTTCGGTGCGCAGTTCATCACCTGGCGCGGCATTCCGCTGATTCCGTCGGACAAGGTCCCGGTGGAGGACGGCAAGACCAAGTTCATCCTGGTGCGCACCGGTGAGGAGCGGCAGGGCGTGGTCGGCCTGTTCCAGCCCGGCCTGGTCGGGGAGCAGGCGCCGGGTCTGTCGGTGCGGTTCACCGGCATCAACCAGTCGGCGATCGCGACTTACCTGGTCACCCTGTACACGTCCCTGGCTGTTTTGACCGACGACGCACTCGCCGTGCTCGACGACGTCGCCGTGGACCAGTTCCATGAGTACAAGTGAGTACCGAGCGGTAGACGCCGAAAGCGACCTGCCTATCAGCGCTGCGGAGCTTGCCGCGCTGGCCAGCCAGTTGTATGCGGCCAGCATCCGGCCGGGCCTGGACAGTCCACCGCAGTCGGCCCCGGTCGCGCCGCGTGGCAACGTGCCGGACGCGACGGCGGCGACGTCGGCAGGGCAGGCGGCGGCCGGCACGGCCGACGTCTACCCCGGACCGGTCCCGTTGGTCGGTGGCCACGACGTCTACGTTCTGGCTCCCACCTCCAGCGCACCGGAAGCCCCGCCGCAGACGGTGCCGGTGGCCCCGCGCGGCAGCGCCCCGGATGCCACGGCGGCGACCTCGGCCGGCCAGGCGGGCGCCGGGGCGGCCGACGTGTACCCGTCGCCGGTGCCGCAGCTGAATTTCTCCGACATCTATCTACCGGCGCCGACGTCGGCCGAACCCGACGTCCCGCCGCAGACGGCGCCGGTGGCCCCACGCGGGGGAGCGCCCGACACGACGACGCTGGCCGCCGTCCCGTGGTTCGGCGGTGAACCGGGTGCGTTCGCGGTGCCCGGCGGCATCGTGCCCACGGTGCCCGGTGTGTTGGCCGGAACGACACCGACCGTGCCCGCCGGCTCGCGCGGTTCGGCGCCGTCGTGGCTGCCCGAGGCGCCGGCCGTCACCGACCTGGGCTGGTCCGACGCGCCCGCGTCGGCACCGAACGCACCGGCCGGTGACGACGGGGACTACCACTTCCTGACCAAAGCCGCTCCCGTGCCGCGGCTTTCGGACGAGCACGAGATATTCGACGTCAACGCGGTCCGGGCGGACTTCCCGATCCTCAAGGAGATCGTCAACGGCAAGCCGCTCATCTGGTTCGACAACGCGGCGACCACCCAGAAGCCGCAGGTCGTGATCGATCGGTTGGCGCACTTCTACGCCCACGAGAACTCGAATATTCACCGCGCCGCGCACGAATTGGCGGCCCGGGCCACCGACGCCTACGAGGAGGCCCGCGACACGGTAGCCGATTTCATCGGCGCGCCGAGCTCCGAGAACATCGTGTTCGTCCGCGGTACCACCGAGGCGATCAACCTGGTGGCGCACGCATGGGGTGGCAAGCATCTGCAGCCCGGCGACGAGATCGTCATCACCCACCTGGAGCACCACGCGAATATCGTTCCCTGGCAGCTGATTTCGCAAAAAACCGGCGCGATCCTGAAGGTGGCCCCGATCGACGATGCGGGCAACCTGCTGCTGAGCGAGTTCGAGGAGCTACTGGGTCCGCGGACCAAGCTGGTCGCCGCGAGCCAGGTGTCCAACGCGTTGGGCACCGTGGTACCGGTGGACAAGATCGTCGAGCTCGGCCACCGCTACGGCGCCAGGGTGCTGATCGATGGGGCTCAGTCGATTCAGCACATACCGATCGACGTCGCCGAACTCGGTGCGGACTTTTTCGTGTTCTCCGGACACAAGATCTACGGCCCCACCGGAATCGGTGCGCTCTACGGCACCGAGGAGGCGCTGACCGAGACACCGCCGTGGCAGGGCGGCGGTCACATGATCGCCGACGTCACGCTGGACCGGTCGCTGTACCAGGGACCGCCGACCAAGTTCGAGGCCGGCACCGGCAACATCGCCGACGCGGTCGGGCTGACGGAGGCGCTGCGCTATGTGCAACGGTTGGGCGTCGAGCGGATCGCCGCCTACGAGCACGCCTTGCTCGAGTACGCGACGCCGCGGCTGGCCGACATCCCGGGCGTGCGCCTGGTGGGTACCGCGCAGGAGAAGGCCAGCGTGCTGTCCTTCGTGCTGGCCGGCCACGAGCCGCTCGAGGTGGGCAAGGCGCTCAACGCCGAGGGCATCGCGGTGCGCGCGGGCCATCACTGCGCACAGCCCGCCCTGCGGCGGCTGGGTCTGGAGGCCACGGTCCGTCCGTCGTTCGCGTTCTACAACACCTTCGACGAGATCGACGTGTTCCTCAAGGCGGTGCGCCGGATCGCCGAGGGCGGTACCAACGTCGGCTGAGCGGCCGGCGTGCCGAGCGCCCGGCCGGCCGGGCGTGGGGATTCGAGCGCCCGCCCAGCCGGGCGCGTAGCGCGATGCGGTTCAGGCGCTGAACCGTTAAGTTCCCGCACCCCAACCGAATACGCGCGACGTCAGCAGCACGATGCCGAGCGAGACGGTGGCGACGACGGTCAGCCCGATGACCGCGACGACCAACGGCCGCCACCCGGTGCGCGCGATCTGACGGATGTCGGTGTTGAGTCCCACGCCGGCAAAGGTCAGCAGGAAGGCCCATTTCGACACGTTGGCGAGGTTGGCGGTCTGGCCCTTGGTCAGCCACCCCGCCGTGGCGATCGCCGAGACCACCAGGAAGCCGAGCACAAACTTCGGGAACTTGCCCCAGATGAACGCGGTCTTGGCCTTGGCGCCCCGGGCGATCTCGTCGGCTTCCCCTCGCGCGGCCCAAAACAGCGCGAAGCCCAGCACGACGAAGCCGATCAGCGCGTTACGGGTCGACTTCACCAGCACCGCGATCTTGCCGGCGTGGTCGGAGTACAGATATCCCGTGGCGGTGGTTTCGGCGGTGTTGTCCACGGAAAGCCCGGCCCACAAACCGAATTCGTGGTCGGTGAGACCGATCGCGTGCCCCAACGGCGGCAACACGAACAGCGACACCGCGCCCAGCGCCAGGATCGCCGCGATCGCGTAGCTGACATCGGAGTTGCGGGCCCGGATCGCCCCCTTGGCCGCCACGATGGCCGACACCCCGCAGATGGACGTGCCGATCGCCAACAGCGAGCCGAGCTTGCCCGACAACCCGAACGCGCGGGCCACCACGATGATGATCGTCCCGGCAATGGTCATGTCCACCAGGATCTGCACCAGGCTGATGCCGCCGAGTTTGGCGATGTCGCCCAGCACGAACCGCGAGCCGAGCGCCACGATCCCGGCCTTGAGCCAGAATTCGTAGGTCAGCACGCCGGGGCGGAATATCGGGTGCAGGCCGATGGTATTGGTGACCAAGAGCCCAATCACGATCGCCCACAACACATATTCGATGTCGGGCACGGTCCAGTGCTGGTGCTTGGCCAGTGCGTTCCACCAGATCTGGGCGTACTTGCCCAGCACCCCGACGCCGATCAGCAGCAGGATGCCCGGCACATAGTCCAGGGGACGGGTGCTGGTGAAGGTGACCTCGTCCGACGTTTCGTCGGGTGCCGTGCGGACGGTGCTCACGCCGGTCACCAGGGGATCCTCGGAAGCACGTTGGCCACGGCCAACGCGACGATCACGCCCGCCACCGCGGTCGCCCACCAGTCCACCGACACCGAACCGAGCCGGGCCGCCCAGTCCGGCCCCTGCGGAGCGTCGGGGTCCTTTCCGTTAGTTGGCACGCCTTCACCCACGATGACCGCTCCTCAAGCGCTTATGGCGGCGTCTCCCAGCCGCATCCGTTTGACCGGAATGGTGGCGTCCGGGCACGCTACATCCAAGTGATTGGCTCGGGCTGAATTTAGCTCGGCCGGCCGATCAGGTTGGCAGGCCGTGCTTCTCGGCATCGGCCCGATAGCGGTCCACCCACTCGTCGGAGCGCTGGTCGGCCTGACGCTCCAGCACCGGCTCGGGCGCCAGCTGTGGATCCAGGCCCAACGCCTCCAGGATGGACCCCACCATCTGAGTCAGGTTGCGCCACAACACCGGATACGAGATGTCCATGGGTTCGATGTTTTCTTCGGCGAACCAGTTCCGCCAACCCTCTTCTTGCGCGCGCAGCATGGTGACGACGTGGGCGATGGCCCCGGCGTGATAGGTGGCGCGCGCATCCCGGACCGGGTCGGGCCGGCCGCGCCAGACCCGGGTCTGCACCGCCCGCCAGAACGACACCGCTTGGGAGATCACATCGGGCCGGTAGACGTGAATCAACAGCGGCTGCTCGCCCACCACATCCGTGATCGCCGCCAGCAGGCCGTCCCCGCTGCGGTCCGGCAGGTTCTTCGCACGGTCGAGTAGCAGTGGCGTCTGGTTCCACATCAGCTTGCCGCCCCACACCCCGTTCGGGGTCCGCCCGACCGTGCGGATGTAGGCCCGCCAGATCTCGGGCGGCGCCAGGTCGGGCGTCCCGACGTCCAGCGGGTCGAGCAGGCTCAGGATCGACTCGTCCTCCACGCCGGCGAACCATTCCCGGGGCTGCGGGGACTGGCTGGTGGACGGCAGATACTGGAAGAACTCCTGCGGCTCGCCGGCGACGCCGGTGGCGCGCAGCGACTCGACCAGCAGCGTGCTGCCGCTGCGCTGCGACGCCAGCACCAGATATGACGACGGGCTATTGGTCACCGGCAGAGTGTATCCAGAACGCTCGAATCTTATCCGGGCTAGCGCGCTTAGGGTCAGGCTGAAGGAAACCATTGTGTTCAAGCGGTCTTGCCCGAACTGTGGCATTCGGCGACGACAGCCGAACGGGACGGTGGCCGTGGATGCTCATCTGGTTTCGGAGCGGACGGAAAGCCGCACCCGCGGCGCAGGCCGTGCTGCGTTGAGAAGCGCTGCGTTGCAAGCTGATTCGGCCTGCCACCCCGGTTTTCCCGTGCGCCGGACCCTTCGTCTGCGTGCGCCACCGGTCGCTACTCGGTCCGTCTGCCGGCCGCTGCTGCGGGGGCCGCTGCGTCGGGCCGGTTCCGACTAATCACGCAGGCCAGCGGCCGGATAGAACATCGGCGCAGGCCTGGCGGCGCCACCCAATATTTCTTCTTCTTGATTGCAAACCTGACGCCGGGCATCGTTTTGCCCGTACATTCCCTCATCTAGTGCGCTCAAGCAGACGCGGCGCAGGTAAACAGTGCTGTTTGCGTTAGGGCCAGCGAATTACCAACGTATAAACGCTGTTACGAAAATGGGGGTCGGGTTGAGTCAAAGACCTCCGTTGGGCTGGACGAGCAGCGTGAACGCGGCGGTCCTTGCGCGGCCCATGACCGCGCTGGGCCAATTCTTTCTGCTCAGCGCCGAGGCATTGGTGGCGGCGGTGCGCGGCCCATGGGCGTGGCGCGAAGTGCTCGAGCAGATTTGGTTTGTCGCCCGCGTTTCCATTTTTCCGACGATTATGTTGTCGATCCCGTACACGGTGCTCATCGTGTTCGTCCTCAACATCCTGTTGGTCGAGATCGGCGCGGGCGATCTGTCGGGTGCCGGCGCCGGGTTGGCGTCGGTGACTCAGGTGGGACCGGTCGTCACGGCGATGGTCGTCTCGGGTGCCGGGTCGACGGCCATGTGCGCGGATCTCGGCGCGCGCACCATCCGCGAGGAGATCGACGCGATGAAGGTGATCGGCGTCAATCCGATTCAGGCACTGGTGGTTCCGCGCATCATCGCGGCGACGTTCGTCGCGGTTCTGCTGTACTCGGTGGTGGCGGTCACCGGGCTGACCGGCAGCTACATCTTCGTGGTCTTCGTCCAGCACGTCACGCCCGGCGCGTTCGTCGCGGGGATGACCCTGGTCACCGGGCTGCCGCAGGTGGTGATCTCGCTGATCAAGGCGACGCTGTTCGGGCTGTCCGCCGGCCTGATCGCCTGCTACAAGGGCCTGTCGGTGGGCGGTGGCCCGACCGGCGTCGGCAACGCGGTGAACGAAACCGTGGTCTTCTCGTTCATGGCCTTGTTCTTCATCAACATCCTGACCACCGCGCTCGGTGTGAAGGTGACGGCCAAATGACCGACGCCGCGCGCGAGCCCTCGTGGTTCGTCAATCTTGGCCCCCGCCTCGCGGATTCCACGCGGAAGCTGGGCGAACAGACCGCCTTCTACGGGCAATCCCTGACCGCCACCGTCGATGCGGTACGGCGCTACCCGAACGAACTGCTGCGCCTGATCGCCGAGATGGGCATGGGCACAGGGGCATTGGCCGTCATCGGGGGCACGGTCGGCATCATCGGGTTTCTCACGCTGACCACCGGCGCCCTCGTGGCGGTACAGGGTTACGACACGCTGTCCAACATCGGCGTCGAAGCGCTGACCGGCTTCCTCTCGGCGTTCCTGAACGTGCGGATGATCGCGCCCTGCACCGCCGGTCTGGCACTGGCCGCCACGATCGGTGCGGGGGCGACCGCGCAGCTGGGCGCGATGCGCATCAACGAGGAGATCGACGCGCTGGAAGTCATGGGCATCCGCGCGGTCACCTATTTGGCGTCCACCCGGATCATCGCCGGCATCCTGGTCGTCATCCCGCTCTATGCCGTCGCCGTGCTGATGTCGTTCGTCGCGGCGAAGTTCCTCACGATCTACGTGTACGGGCAGTCACGAGGCGTCTACGAGCACTACTTCGCCACCTTTTTGCGCCCCACCGATCTGTTCTGGTCGTTTTTGGCGGCGCTGACCATGGCGGCCGGGGTGATGGTCGTGCACACGTATTACGGCTTCACCGCGACGGGCGGTCCGGCGGGCGTCGGGGAAGCGGTCGGTCGGTCGGTGCGGTCGTCGATGATCGTCACGGCCTTCGTGTGCCTGATGATCTCGCTGTCCGTCTATGGGCAGTCCGGCAACTTCAACCTGTCGGGATGACCGGATGAGCACTCACAAAGCCGACGGGGCGTTCCAGCGAAACAGGACCCGCCACAGCAAGATTGACCCGATCTGGTGGGCACCCACCTTGTTCATCCTGATCGGTGGCCTGATCGCGATGACCGCGGCCTCGTTCTCGGGCAAATTCCAGGCCTTTGTCCCGCTCACGCTGGTGTCCGACCGCGCCGGCCTGGTGATGGAAGACGGCGCCAAGGTCAAGCTGCGCGGCGTCCAGGTGGGTCAGGTCGCGTCGATCGGCACCGACGTGAAGACCGCTCGGCTGCAGCTGAAGATCCAACCGGACGCCTTCAAGTATCTGCCGAGCAACCTCGAGGCCGAGATCAAATCCACCACGGCGTTCGGCTCGAAATACGTCGATCTGATCGTTCCCGACCATCCCAGCCCGGCATCGTTGAAACCCGGCGCGCTGTTGCGCTCGCGCAACGTCACCGTGGAAGTGAACACCGTCTTCGAGAACCTGCAGTCGGTGGTCCAGGCGCTCGACCCGGCAAAGCTGAACGCGATCCTCTCGGCCTTCGCGCAATCCGTGCGCGGCAAGGGCGACCGGCTCGGACAAGCGATCACCGACGCCAACAACGTGCTACTCACCGTCAACCCGCGCATGGACACCATCGGAAAGGACTGGCGGCTGTTCGGCAAGACCACCGCCATCTACTCCGATGCGGCGCAGAACATCTTGTCCATCCTGGACTCGGCGACGACGACGAGCGCGACCATCACGGACGACCAGCGCTCGCTGGATTCGTTGTTGCTGTCGGCGATCGGCTTCAGCCAGACCGGCATCAACGTGATCGGCCGCAACGAGTCGAACATCGTGCGGTCCATGAACCTGCTCGATCCGACCATGGCCCTGCTGGAGAAATACTCGCCGACCTATACGTGCCTGTTCCAGGGTGCGCAGTGGTACGTCGACCATGGTGGCCGAGACGCGTTGGGCGGCAATGGTTATTCGGTGATCCTCGACGCGGCGCTGCTGTTCGGCGACGACCC
>NZ_LZKV01000197.1:0-16202 GCF_001672995.1 Mycobacterium sp. 1482292.6
GCCGCTTCATGGTGACCGGCGGCGACGTCGTCTGGACCGATGGCCCGCTGACCCGGGCGGTCAAAGCCGGCGCGATCTGCTACCTGGACGAGGTTGTCGAGGCGCGCCATGACTCCTTGGCGATCCTGCACTCACTCACCGATCACCGGCGGTCGCTGTATCTCGATCGCGCCGGCGAGGTGGTCAAAGCGCCCGCGCAGTTCATGCTGGTGTGTTCGTACAACCCCGCCTATCGCAGCTCGCTCAAGGAGCTCAAACCTTCGTTCCGACAGCGGTTCGCAACGCTGGCAATGCACTACCTGCCGCCCGACCGGGAAGCCGAGGTGATCGTCGCCGAATCCGGAATTCCGTTGGCTACGGCGAGGCGGCTGGTCGGATGCGCGGTCGCGATCCGCACCGCAGACCAAGCCTTCCACTTCGAGCCGCCCTCGACCAGGGTGCTGGTCACCGCTGCCCACCTGATCGTCGCTGGCGCAACGGAATTGGATGCGGCCGACGCGTGCATACTCGCGCCACTGAGCACCGACGGCGCCGTCACCGACGGCCTTCGCGAAGTCGCGGCTGCCAGCCTGGGCGCCGCAGACGCATCGAGCAGTTCTTAGAAAGGAGCAACGGCATGGACAGACAAGAGCAGAAACGCAAGAGGGCGCTCATCGTCTTCCAGATCTTCATCTACGGCTACCTGCTGGCCATGTTCGGCGTCCAGCTGTACATGTCGTTCGCGCGGGGGTGGTGGGACCTGTGAGCCTTGATGCCGCGCAGACGAATTCGGTCGGCCTCGAGGATCATCACGACGAATCGCGCCGGGCTCAGCGGCGTGCCGACAAGTGGATGATCGTCGGCGCCGCCCTGATGGGCATGTGGGCGCCTGGCCTGATCGGGTTCCCCATCTTCATGCGTGGGGTGTGGCTGCAACGCCAAGCCCTGCGCGACGGCCTGTCGGTCCGGCCGATGATCGTGACCCTGATCGGCTATCTCACCCTGATCGACGGCATGCTCAACAGCCTGGGCTGGGCCCTGGACCTGGTCGCCAACCACACGTTGATCAACCGCGTGCTGATGGTCGGCTGGGGCAACATGTTCGACGCCGGCTATTTCTGGCATTACAACGAGCTGTGGATCGGGGGCGCCGCCGGGCCGGGCGAAAAGGCCTACGTGGCGGGCCTGATCCTGACGGTGTTCTCCATGCGGGTGGCCGCCGCGATCGGCTTCTTGCAGATGAAGCGCTGGGGCCACCAGTGGATGGTGGTCACCTGCTGGATGGGCGTGGTGATCTGGTCGGCCTATGTGTTCAACATGACGATGTTCGCCGACGTGCGCTACGCCGGCGTCGTGTTCCCGGTCATCGGCTGGTGGCTCTACGACATCTTCTACATCACCCCGTTCCTCGCGATTCCGTACCTGCACACCGTCAATCGAGAAATCTTCTCCGACTAAAGGAGCCATGCCATGACCGCACCGTCGACCACCGACGACAAAGACCCGGCCGCCGGTCTCGAGCCCGGCACCACGCCGTACTACGCCCGCATGCACAAGTGGATCAAGCGCGCCGTGCTCGTATGCCTGGTGGCGCTGGTGATCGAAGGCGCCTTCACGCTGCCGTTCATGGCGGTCTACTACGGATACCCGACCCTGAGCCTCACCCAGATCTGCAGCGAGCTACTGAAGATCCGGTATTCCAACGACACTTTGGAGTGCAAGTACCCCTACCCGCCGTTCGGGCCGCCCGAGGGCGCCGAGGGCAAAGCCACCGCCCAGGACGTCTGGGGCATCCAGCCGATACCGAAGTATCACCGGCTGGGGTTCCGCGAACTCGTCAAGATCCACAACGACAGGCTGGCCCGGCAAGCCCAGGCGGCGCCGCACCCATGAACGGACTGAACCGTTGATCCATCGGGTCGTTCAGTGGACGACGGGCAACGTCGGCAAGAGCTCGGTCAAGGCCATAGTCGCCAACCCGACGCTCGAGCTCGTCGGCTGTTACGCCTGGTCACCGCAGAAGGCCGGACGTGATGTCGGCGAGCTGTGCGGGATCGGACCGCTGAATATCAAGGCCACCAACGATATTGATTCGCTGCTCGCGCTCGAGCCGGACTGTGTGGTCTACAACCCGATGTTCGCCGACGTCGACGAGCTGGTCCGCATCCTCGGCGCGGGCATCAACGTGGTGGGCACCGCCGGGTTCGTCACCGGGCACTATCTCGGTGCCGGACGCGAACGCATCGAACGGGCCTGCGCGGACGGCGGATCAACCATCTTCGGCAGCGGCATCAATCCCGGCTTCATCCAGCTGTTCGCCATCGTGTCGGCGGGTCTTTCCGACCGGGTGGACAAGGTCTCCATGCTGGAATCGGTCGACACCACGATCTACAACTCGCCCGCGACCGAAATACCCATGGGCTTCGGCTATCCCATCGATCAACCGGACCTGCCGGCCATCACCGAGCAGGGCTCCGGCATCTTCGCCGATGGCGTGCTGTTGATCGCCGATGCGTTGGGCGCCGACCTCGACGACGTGCGCTGCGAGGTCGACTACGCCCAGACCACCGAGGATCTGCACCTGCCCGGGGACTGGACGATCAACAAGGGATGCGTCGCCGGTGTGGACGTCCGCTGGAAGGGGATTGTCGCCGGCCGGGAGATCATCGAAATCCGCGGCCGGTGGCGCAAGGGCCAATCGCTGGACCCGGATTGGCCGCTGGACATGGGTTACACGATCGAGGTGCAGGGCCAGCCGACGATCAAGACCACGCTGAGCTTCCTTCCCCCACCGGACTTTGCGGGCCAGACCCTGGACGACTACATCATGTTGGGGCTGACCATCACCGCGATGCCAGCGCTCACCGCGATACCCGCCGTCGTCGCCGCCCCTCCCGGGATCGTCACCTACAACGACCTGCCGCTGCTGCTGCCGCGTGGGGTGCTGCGCGCCGATTCTCGATAGGAAACGCCGATGCCTGAAGAACCCTCGCTCCATCACGTCGTGTTCGCCGTGGCACCGGAACGACATGCCGCCGCGGCACAAATGTTCAGCGACCTCGGATTCCTCTTCGAGCCCCTGCAACTCACCGAGCTCGGCCTCGATATCCACCTCGACTGGAGTCGGGGCATCGAGTTGATCAGCCCGATCCCGGGATCGACCGGGGAGGTTGCCGTTTCGGTGACGGAGTTCTTGGAGCGCCACGGCGACGGCGTGTTCACCGTGGTGATCGGGGTTCCGGAAGCCGCTGGCGCCGACGCCGTCGCCGAACGCTACGGCGCGACAAGGCGATTCCGACAACACATGGAGGGCGAGGGCACCTACCTCGACGAAAACGACGTGTCGATCCTGGGACTGCCACTGACTTTCCTGGCGACCAACATCCCGTGATTGGAGACGTCATGGCTGGTTTCGGCGCCGACCGAAGTACGGCCAAAGCGCTACCAGCCGAGCTGATCCGGCCGAAGGAGTCACGATGACGGTCGACACCGCAACACCGAGCGTCTTCGACGCCGACCTCCCGACGCTGCACTACGACATCACGGACACCGTGCACGAGGTCGCCCCGCGCATCCGCGAGGTGCGCACGCGGTCGCCGATAGCCATCGGGCCGCTGGGACCCGAGGTGCTCGGCTACGAACTCGCCCGCGGGATACTTCGCGATCCCCGGTTCGTTTTCCCGCCCGGCATGCACATGACCGCTCGCGGGATAACGTCGGGCCCGCTCTATGAACGGGTCCTCGGCACCATCCTGGGCATGGAAGGCGAGGAACACCGACGGCTGCGCGGTCTGGTGTCCAAGGCCTTCACGCCGCGGGCGTCGGCGCGCATGGAAGACACCATCGACACCGTGATCAACGAGTTGATCGACCAGGTCGCCTCGGATGGCCGAACTGGCCGATGCGACTTCGTCACCGACATCGCCCGGCCGTACCCGATCCCGATCATCTGCGCGCTGTTGGGCGCGCCCCCCGAGGATTGGGAGCAGTTCTCGCTGTGGGCCGAGGACATCTTCAAAATCGTCAGGTTCGACTCCGACCTGGCGAACGAGCAGCACATCGTGATGCGGGCCTGGGACGAGTTCGACGCCTACATCGACGACATGATCACCGAGCGGCGGGGCCGGTTGACCGACGACTTGATCTCCGAACTGATCCGCGCCCAGGATGACGGCGACCGGCTGAGCAACGCGGAGATGCGCATGCTGGCGTTCAGCATTCTCAGCGCCGGCACCGACACCACCCGCAATCAGCTGGCCGCGTGCATGCACGCGCTGTGTGACCATCCCGATCAACTGGCGATGTTGCGCGACGATTCCCGCCTCGCGATGCGAGCCGTCGAGGAATGCATGCGCCACTCGCCGGCGGTCTGCACCACCCTGCGCACCGTCCTGGACGACGTCACGTTCGCGGAATACACGTTTCCGGCGGGCACCTTCATTTCGGTGAATACCTTTGCGGCCAACTGCGATCCAGAGGTCTATCCGCACCCGGACCGGTTCGACATCACCCGCGAGGAGCCGCCGCCCATTTTGACGTTCGGCGGCGGCGCCCATTATTGCCTGGGCGCCAATCTCGCCCGAACCGAACTCGCCGGGGCCCTCAAAGTCATCGCCCGGCGCATGACCAATCCGCGCCGCGTGGCAACGGCACGCTGGAAACCGATGCTGGGATTGAGCGGGCCGGTGGAGCTGGAGATGGAGTTCGACTAGCTCAGCGCGTCGTCCGCGGCCAGCTCGAGCACACGGATCTCGCCGGTGGCTCCGTCGACCTCCACCATGGCTCCCTGCGGCAGTGCCTTGGTGGCGCCCTGGACGTCGACGACACACGGAAACCCGAATTCGCGGGCCACCACCGCGGCGTGCGACATCGGACCGCCGAGTTCGGTCACGACGGCGGCGGCGTAGCAGAACGCCGCGGTGTACCCGACGTCGGTGACCTCTGCGACAAGGATCTCACCGGGTTGCAGGTCGTCGATGGTCTCGGGCCGCACGATCCGCACCCGGCCGCGCACCCGTCCCCCGCAAACGCCGACGCCACGCAACGTGTCCCCGCTGGCCAGCGCGTCCGATGGGGTCGCGGTCGGCTGCCAGCTTCCGCTGAAGACGGTCGGCGGCGCCACCGCGACCAGCCGACGCTGTTCGGCCCGGCGCCGGGCCACCAGCGCGCCGACATCCGCGGGGAGCGCGTCGAGTTCGTCGACGAGCAGATAGAAGACGTCGTCGGCGGCGGTGAACACCCCGGCCTCGACCGACCGACGTCCATATTCGCGAAGCAGCGTGCGTAGCACCCAGTTGGCCCGCACCACCTTGTCGCGGCGGACCTCACGGTCGCGCAGCTGCTGGGTGGCCAGAGCCGCAACGGGCTTGGCGTGCAACGGGATTCGGGACCGCTGCGGCTGCGGCGCGGACGGCGCGCTCATCGCCCTGCTCACCATCCGCACGAGCAATTCGGGATCGTCGGCGTAGCTGGTGGACAGCATCTCGAGCTCGGCCGGACCACGGTGGCCGATGAGCGCCAGCTCGTCGCGCAGGGCGGCATGGAATTCCGGCGCCTCGACGGCAAGCTTGTCCAGCCGGTCGCCCGGTTCGGCCAGCAGCGCCGTGACTTTCGGATCGCGCTGCGCGGCGACCACCAACCGCTGCATCGCCTCGACCGAACGCGCGCTGACCAATTCCGGTCCGCCGGGCGCCGCGATCTCGCGCCCGCACAAACCACGCAGCAGCACGTTGAACGCCGCGCACAGCAGGAACGAGCCTGCCGCCAGCACCCAGCCGTGCACCACCTGGTCACGCGCCAGTGAGATCAGGCTCAGCAGCCGACGATCGTCGAGCCCGGCGAGGTCGCCGCCGGCCAGGCGTTCCAGGCGATCGACGTCGGCGACGAACTCACGGGTGTCCAGCGGCGCGCCGGCGGACAGGCCGATCAGGTTGACGCCGAACACCCCGATATTGCGGATGGTCCGGAATTGCCTGCGAATTCGGCCGGTATCGGAGTGCGGATGCTCCTCACTGAAGATCGGCAGGGCGGCCATGCTGGGGCCGAAGAACCCGCTGTTGCTTACCACCGTCGTGGGCTTGACGAAAGGCACCGTCTCGGCCATGAAGTGCGCGGTCGTGATGGCGCCGTAGAGCCGGTGGGCGAACACCGCGACCATGCGCATCGCGATTTCGCGCTGGATCGTCCCGCCGGGCCGCAACCGCTCGGCGACGCACACGGCGCTGGCCCGCAGTCCGCGAACCGTCGCCGACGCCGACGCCGGCGAAAACGGGCCGGGCAGCGCCTCAGACAAATTCGTGGCCAAGAAGGTGGGGAAACGGGGGTCGATCGGCGTGTCGAATTCCCCGTTATCCCCCGCTGCGCCCGCCCAAATGGGCTTGACGCCGTCGCCGCTCGGCGCGTCCACCGACGGGAGGTCCTGGATGTTGGCCAGCCGCCACGGCAGCGCAATCACCCGGGCGCCCACGGTCACCCGGCCGCGCACCGCCAGCGCGAAGTCCTGGACGCATTCCCCCGATCTCCACGCCGGCCGGAATGACCATTCGCTTGTCAGCCGCGAGGTGTCCATGAGCGGGGTCCCCCGCACCAGCCGCAGCTCAGCGGGCTCGAGGCCCAGGCGCACGACCGGGCGGTGCAGCGCGGCGGCGAGTTGCCGGAAGGTCAGGTCGCCCGATGCGGCGAGATTCACCGGCCCGCCCGGGGTTTCGGCATCGACGATCGCACGGTTGAACAGCCGGAGCGCGTCGTCGAGGTGGACCACCTGCATACCGCGATCGGCCGACCGGTGCGGGAACGCCGGTAATGCCAGCAGGCGGCGCACCCAGTTGTCGACGCTTCGCCCCAGGATCAGCGCGGAACGGATCGCGACCCATTGCGCGCCCGATTCCGCGAGCAGTTGTTCCACTTCGGCCTTGAGTCGGCCCTCGGCGCTGACCGGGGCCGTGGCGTCGTCTTCGGCCTTCGGTCCTTCTCCCCCGCCGTACACATGGGCCGACGACGCGAAAACGATCCGCCTGGAACCGGTCTCGGCCATCGCGTCGAGCACGTTGCGGGTGCCACCGATGTTGACCTGGTCGTCCTGTCCGGAACCTCTCGCCCACGCGAAGTGGGCGACGACGTCCGCGCCGGCCAGGGCGCGTCGGACCGCGTCGGCGTCGCGGATGTCGGCCGCCACGAAATCCGCTGCGCTCGGCCAGCTTTCGGGGCGGTGACGGGCGATCCCTGCGACGTCGTGGCCCTGGCTGAGCAGCCGAGTGGCGAGGCCGCGGCCGAGCACGCCGCTGGCCCCCGTGACCGCGATTCTCACGTCATGCCTACTCGTCGTCGTCGCGCAATGCCGCGTTGACCAGAGCGTCGAGGTCCATGTCCGCGATGTCCTTTTCGGTGGTCACCGTGGCGGCCTGCGCGGCGCCCTCGGCCTCGCTCGCCAACGCCAGCAGCAGCTCCAGCACACCGGCCTGCCGAAGGCGCTTGACCGGAATGGACCCCACGACGCGTTGAATCTCGGCTTCGCCCGGCGCGGCCGCCGCCGCGGGTTGGTCCGACGATCCGAGTAATTCGCGGTACATGTAGCCGGCCAGCGCGGCGGAGTTCGGGTAGTCGAAGATCAGCGTCGGTGAAAGCGCCAGCCCGGTCGCGGCTTTGAGCCGGTTGCGCATCTCCACGGCGGTCAACGAGTCGAAACCGAGTTCCTGGAACGCCCGGTCCGGATGGATTGCCTCCGGGCTGGAGCTGCCCAGCACGGTGGCGATGTTGGCCCGCACCAGATCCAGCAGGATCGCCTGCTGCTCGTCCTCGGGAAGACCTTCAAGGCGTTGCAGCAGAGCAGATTTCGACTTGGCGGCGGCCAACGAGTCATCGACCTGACGCCGCGTCGGGGCGTTGATCAGATCGACGAACATCGGTGGCAAGGTGCCGCCATCGAACTTCACCCGCAACGCCGCGAGGTCGATGTGGGCGGGCAGCATGAACGGCTCGTCGACGATGAGCGCGGTGTCCATCAGCTCCAGCGCCTGGTCCGACGACATGGCGACGATCCCGTCACGCCCGAACCGCGCGCGGTCGGCCGCACCCAGGCCACCGGTCATGGCGCTGGCCTGATCCCACAGCCCCCAGCCCAGCGAGATCGCCGGCAGCCCGTGCGCCCGCCGGTGGGCGGCCAACCCGTCCAGGAACGAGTTGCCGGCCGCGTAGTTGGCCTGCCCCGACGCGCCCGCGAGCCCCGCGATCGACGAAAACATCACGAAGGCAGCGACGTCCAGGTCGCGGGTCAACTCGTGCAAGTTCCAGGCCGCGTCGACCTTGGACCGCAACACCGACTCGATCCGGTCGGGGGTCAGCGACGTCACGACCGCGTCGTGCAGGACGCCGGCGGCATGGATCACCCCGGTCAGCGGGTGCTGCATCGGGATTTCGGCGATCACCTTGGCCAGGGCCTCGCGATCGGCGGCATCGCAGGCCACCGTCTCCACGTGCGCACCGGCCGCGCTCAACTCGGCGACCAGCTCCGCGGCGCCCGGTGCGTCCAGGCCGCGGCGGCTGACCAGCACCAGATTCCGCGCACCGTGACGGGTCACCACGTGTCGCGCGACCGCCGAACCGGCCATGCCGGTGGCGCCGGTGATCAGCACCGTGCCGGCCGTCCACGCGTCCGGCATCGTCATCACGACCTTGCCGACATGGCGGGCCTGACTCAGGTAGCGCAGCGCGGCGGGCGCGCGTCGCACGTCAAACCTGGTGACCGGCAACGGCCGTAGCACATCCTCGCCGAACATGGCCGCCAGCTCGTCGAGCATCTGGGCGATGCGATCCGGCCCCGCCTCGAACAGGTCGAAGGCGCGGTAGCGCACCCCCGGGTGGTCTCGGGCGACGACCTCGGGGTCACGGATGTCGGTCTTGCCCATCTCCAAGAAGACCCCGCCGGGCTTCATCAAGCGCAGGGACGCGTCGACGAAATCACCGGACAGCGAGTCCAGGACGATATCCATGCCGGCCATGCAGGTGACCGCGCGGAACTTCTCCTCGAATTCCAGGCTGCGCGAGTCGGCGATGTGATCGTCGTCAAAGCCCATGTCGCGCAACGTGTCCCACTTGCCGCGGCTGGCGGTCGCGAACACTTCCAGGCCGATGTGCCGGGCCAGTTGCACCGCGGCCATGCCGACCCCACCGGCGGCGGCGTGCACCAACACCCGCTGACCGGGCTTGGCGCCGGCCAGGTCCACCAGCGCGTAGTTCGCCGTGGCGAACACCACCGACGCCGTCGCGGCGGCGGTGTGTGACCAGCCGGGCGGCACCTTGACGAGCAGGCGCTGGTCGGTCTTGGCGATGGTCCCGGTTCCGTCGGGGAACAGCCCCATGACGCGGTCGCCGACGGCGAAACGCCCGTCGGGCGCGGCGGTTTCGATCACCACACCGGACGCCTCGATGCCCATGATGGCCTCGGGGTCGGGATAGAGGCCCAGCGCGATCATGACGTCACGGAAGTTGGCCGCGATGGCCGACAGCGCGACGCGCACCTGACCAGGACCCAAGGGCGCGTCGGCGTCGGGAATGCGCTCTATCCGCAGATTTTCGATGGTGCCGTAGCTGCTCATGCCGAGTCGCCACGGTCCCTCGTCCGGGGGCAGCAGCAGGCCGCCGACGGCGCGACTGCCGAGCACTCGGGCGGTGTAGACCGCGCCGTTGCGCAGTATCGCCTGCGGCTCGCCGAGCGCCAGCACCGCTGCTATCGCGTCGGAGTCCAGCGGGGCGTCCGTGTCGACGAGCACGATTCGTCCAGGGTGCTCGGTCTGCGCCGACCGCACCAGCCCCCAGACCGCCGCGCCGGCCAGATCGGTGACGTCCTCCCCCGGCAGCGTCATCGCGCCCCGGGTCGCCACCACCAGGGTGCCCGCGCCCTCGCGGGACAACCACGACTGCAGCACGGGCAGCACCGCGCGCGTCGCCGCGTACACCTCGGTGATCACGTCGCCGGACACCGGTGCCGATTCGAACAGCACCGCCGAGCGCTCGGCCGAAGGGTCACCCAATTCCTCTGCGCCCCAAGCGGACACCGACACCGGCTGCGTCGCCGAATGCGGTTGAGCCGACCAGATGACCTCGAAGAGCCGGTCCGGTCCCGAATTCGACACGGCGGCCAGCAACTGCTTGTCGGTGACCGGGCGGGCCACCATCGACGCCACCGAGAGCACCGGAAGCCCCAGCCCGTCGGCCAATTCGATCGACACCGCCGACGAACTCACCGGTACGATCCGCGCGCGGACCGCCCCCGCGCCCGCGGCGTGCAACGACACCTGTTGCCAGGAGAACGGGACCAACATCGAGCCCTCGGGCAGTTCGTCGCTGTCGGACGCCAGCATCACCGCGTGCAGCGCCGCGTCGAGCATCGCCGGATGGACGCCGAACCCGGCCGGCGACACCCCGGCGTCGGCGGGCAGCGCCACCTCGGCGAAGACCTCGTCGCCGCGGCGCCACATCGATGTCAGGCCGCGGAACGCCGGCCCGTAGTCGTAACCCCGCTCGGCCAATTGCTCGTATCCGTCGCCGACATCCACCGCGACCGCACCCACCGGCGGCCACGCCGACAGGTCCGCGCCCGGCTGCACCGAACCCGCCCGCAGCACGCCCTCGGCATGCAAGGACCAGCCCGAGCCCGCTTCGGCGCGCGAAAAGACCGACACCGCACGGGCACCCGAGTCGTCCGGGCCGCCGACGACGACCTGGACCGCGACCGATCCGCCGGCGGGCAACACCAGCGGCGCGGCCAGATTGAGCTCATCGACGACGCCGCAGCCCACCTCGTCGCCGGCGCGGATCGCCAACTCGACGAATCCCGCACCGGGGAACAGCACCACACCGCCAACGGCGTGATCGGTCAACCAGCCCTGGGTGCCGGGCGCCAACCGGCCGGTCAGCACCACTCCGCCGGTGGCCGGCAGTTCCACCACCGCGCCCAGCAGGGCGTGTTCGCTGGCCGCCAGGCCCAGGCCCGCGGCGTCGGCCGGGGCGCCGTCGGCGGCAAGCCAAAAGCGGCGCCGGTCAAAGGCATACGTGGGCAGCTCGACCAGGTTGGCTTCGAAACCAGGCCCGCCCAGCGCACCGCGCCAGTCCACGTCCATCCCGGCGACGAATCCCTGCGCAACGGCGTTGACCAGGGCGACCGGCTCCGGTCGATCCTTGCGCAGCGCGGACATCGTGGTCACCTGGGCCGCCGAAGGGTCCAGGGCCAGCGATTCTTCGATTGATGCCGTCAGGCCGCTGCTCGGTCCGACCTCGAGGAAACGGGTCGCCCCGGCCGAGCGCACGAACCGCACGCTGTCGGCGAACCGCACCGCCTCGCGCACGTGCCGCTTCCAGTACGCCGGCGATGCGAAGTCGTCACCGGCCAGCTGACCGGTCACGTTGGACACGATCGGGATGGTCGGCTTACCGACGGCCAATCCGGCCGCGACGGTGCCGAATTCGTCGATCATGGGATCCATCAACGGGGAGTGGAACGCGTGCGAGACCGAGAGCCGATGCACGCGGTGGCCGTCGACGCGGAGCCGGTCCGCGATCGCGATCACCGCGCCTTCGGCGCCCGAAATGACCACCGAGGTCGGCCCGTTGACCGCGGCGATGTCGACGCCGGCTTGTTCGGCGGACGCCAGCAGCGGCCGCACTTCGTCTTCGGTGGCCTGCACCGCGACCATCGCGCCGCCTTCGGGCAGCGCCTGCATGAATCGACCACGGGCCGCGACCAGCACCGCGGCGTTCTCCAACGAGAGCACGCCGGCGACGTGGGCGGCCGCCAGCTCCCCGATCGAGTGGCCCATCACGAAGTCGGGGCGCACGCGCCAGGATTCGAGCAGCCGGAACAGCGCGACTTCGACCGCGAACAGCGCGGGTTGCGCGAATTCCGTGCTGTTGAGCAGGTTTTCGTCGTGCCCCCACATCACCTCGCGCAGCGGGCGAAGCAGGTGCCGGTCCAGTTCGGCCACGACGGTGTTGAACGCCTCGGCGAAGACCGGATAGCCGGCGTGCAGTCCCATTCCCATGCCCAGCGTTTGGGACCCCTGGCCCGGGAACACGAAGACCGTCTTGCCTGCGGTCACGGTGCCACGGATGACCGAACCGGCCAGGTCGTCGGCGGCAAGCTCGTCCAGGCCCCCCAGCAACGGGTCGCGATCGCTACCGACGACGACGGCGCGGTGTTCGAAGGCCGACCTGCCGGCCAGCGACCACCCCACATCGGCGATGTCCGCCTCCGGGTGGGCGCGCAGGTGGGTCGCCAACCGGGCGGCCTGAGAGTGCAACGCGGACAGCGATTTCGCCGACACCGGCCAGGCCACCACCGGCGCCTTGGGTCCGTCCGCGGCGCGCGGCGGCTCGATCGGTACGGCCTCGACGATGACATGCGCGTTGGTGCCGCTGATGCCGAACGACGACACGCCCGCCCGGCGCGGCCGGTCGCCCGGCCACGGTTGCGCCTCCGTCAACAACGACACCGCGCCCGCCGACCAGTCCACGTGCGGACTCGGCTCATCGACATGCAGTGTGGCGGGCAACATTTCGTGGCGCATCGCCAGGACCATCTTGATGACGCCGGCCACCCCGGCGGCGGCCTGCGTGTGGCCCATGTTCGACTTGATCGACCCCAGCCACAGTGGCTGTTTCCCGGGCTCGGCCCTCTCTTGCCCATAGGTCGCCAGCAGCGCCTGGGCCTCGATCGGGTCACCCAAAGTGGTTCCCGTCCCGTGGCCCTCGACGACGTCCACGTCGGCCGCCGTCAAGCCCGCACTGGCCAGCGCCGCGCGCACCACCCGCTGCTGCGAGGGACCGTTCGGCGCGGTCAGCCCATTGGAGGCACCGTCCTGATTGATGGCGGAGCCCCGCACCATGGCCAGCACCGGATGCCCGAGGCGCTGCGCGTCCGACAGGCGCTCCACCACCAGCATGCCGCCGCCCTCGGAGAATCCGGTGCCGTCGGCCGCACCCGCGTAGGCCTTGCACCGGCCGTCCTCGGACAGCCCGCGCATGCGGCTGAACTCCACGAAGATATCGGGGGTGGCGTTGACGGTGACGCCGCCGGCCAGGGCCAGGTCGCACTCCCCTGAGCGCAGCGACTGCACGGCCATGTGCAGCGCCACCAACGACGAAGAACACGCCGTGTCCACCGACACCGCCGGGCCCTCCAGCCCCAGCACATAGGACACCCGGCCGGACGCCACGCTCGACGACTGCCCGGTCAGCCGGAAACCCTCGGCGGTCGGTGCGGCGCCCATGCCATAGCCCTGCGTGTATACGCCGGCGAACATTCCGGTGGCACTGCCGCGGAGCTTGCCGGGGTCGATTCCGGCTCGCTCCAACGCTTCCCAGGACAACTCCAGGAACATGCGCTGCTGCGGGTCCATCGACAGCGCCTCACTGGGCGGAATGCCGAAGAAGCCCGGATCGAAGTCCGCGACGCCATCGACGAAGCCGCCGGTGCGGGTGTAGCAGGTGCCCGGCACGTCGGGATCCGGGTTGTACACGCCGGCCAGGTCCCAGCCGCGATCGGTCGGGAAGTCCGAGAGCACGTCACGGCCCTCGATCAGCATGTCCCACAAGTCGTCCGGCGAAGTTACCCCACCCGGATAGCGGCAGGCCATGCCGACGATAACGATCGGGTGGTCGTCGGTGGCACGCGCGACCGGCGCGTGCTTGACCTCTTGCGGCAGCCCCGCGAGCTGGGTGCGGATGTAGCCGGCCAGTCCGTTGGGCGTCGGGTAGTCGAAGATCAGGGTGGGCGAAAGCGCAAGGCCGGTGGCGGTTTTGAGTCGGTTGCGCATTTCGACCGCGGTCAGGGAGTCGAATCCCAACTCTTGGAAGGCCTTGTCGGGATCGATCGCCTCGGCGGTGGTGTTCCCGAGCACGGTGGCGATGTGCGATCGCACCAGGTCCAGCAGCACGGCGTGCTGCTCGGCGTCGGACAGCCCGTCCAGGCGATGCGCCAGCGCCGACTTCGATTTCGCGGCGGCCAGCGAGTCATCGACCCGGCGGCGCGTCGGGGCGTTGACCAGATCGGTGAACATCGGCGGCACCGCGACCGCATGGGCCCGCAGCGCGGCGAGGTCGATGCGGGCCGGCGCCATGAACGGCTCGTCGACGATCAATGCCGTGTCGAACAGTTCCATCGCCTCGTCCGAGGACAGCGCCAAGATCCCGTCGCGGCCGAGCCGGGCGAGGTCGGCGGCGTCCAGTCCGCCGGTCATGGCGCTGGCCTGATCCCACAGCCCCCAGGCCAGCGAGATCGCGGGCAACCCGTGCGCCCGCCGGTGTGCGGCCAACCCGTCCAGGAACGCGTTCGCCGCTCCGTAGTTGCCCTGGCCCGAAGAGCCCACCAGGCCGGCCATCGACGAAAACATCACGAAGGCGGCCAGATTCAGGTCGCGGGTCAACTCGTGCAAGTTCCACGCCGCGTCGACCTTGGCCCGCAATACCGCGTCGACACGCTCCGGTGTCAGCGAGGTGATCGTCGCGTCGTCCAGCACGCCGGTCGCGTGAATCACGCCAGACAGCGGCCGCTGCGCCGAAATGTCGGCGATCACCTGCGCCAGTGCCGCCCGATCGGCGGCGTCGCACGCGACCACGCGCGCGCGGGCTCCGGCGGCTTGCAGCTCGGCGATCAACTCGGCGGACCCGGGGGCGTCCGGACCGCGCCGGCTCAGCAGCACCAGGTCTTCGACGCCGTGGTTGGCCACCAGGTGACGGGCCAGCGTCGAACCCGCCATGCCGGTGCCGCCGGTGATCAGCACGGTGCCGGATGCGAGCCCAGAAGGCAGAGTCATGACGACCTTGCCGATGTGCCGGGCCTGGCTCAGGTAGCGCAGCGCGGTGCGGGCGCGCCGCACATCAAAGGTCGTGACGGGCAACGGTTTCAGCACCCCAGCGTCGAACAGCCCGGCGAGCTCGTCCATCCACTGATGCATCCGCGGACGGCCGGGCTCGAACAGGTCGAAGGCGCGGTAGCGGACACCCGGGTAGTCCTGAGCCACCACGCCCGGGTCGCGGATGTCGGTCTTGCCCATCTCCAGGAACACGCCGCCGGGAGCGACGAGCCGCAGCGAGGCGTCGACGAATTCGCCGGCCAGCGAGTCCAGCACCACATTCATCCCGGCCATGCCGGTCCTGCCGGTCACCGCCCGGAACTTCTCCTCGAACTCGAGGCTGCGCGAATCCGCGATGTGGTCGTCGTCGAAGCCCATGGCCCGCAACGTGTCCCACTTGCCGCGGCTCGCGGTCGCGAACACCTCCAGGCCCAAGTGCCGGCCCAGCTGAACCGCGGCCATGCCCACGCCGCCGGCGGCGGCGTGCACCAACACCCGCTGCCCGGGCTTGACGTCGGCCAGGTGGATGAAGGCCATGTAGGCGGTGGTGAAAACCGCTGAGATGCCGGCCGCTTCGGCATAAGACCAGTCGGCGGGCTTGTGCTGCAGCAGGCGAACGTCGCCGGGCACCAACGTGCCGCTGCCGTCGGGGAAGAAGCCGTAGACCGAATCGCCGACCGCGAACTCGGTGACTCCCGGCCCGACCTCGACCACCACGCCGGCGCCCTCGCCACCGAGCAGGGCGTCGTGGGTGAACATGCCCAGGGTGATCATGACGTCGCGGAAGTTGGTGGCGATGGCACGCAGCGCCACCCGAACCTGGCCCGGTTCCAGCGCGGCACCGGCGTTGGGAACGGGCTCCAGCTGCAGGTTTTCGAAGGTTCCCGCGCTGCTGATGCCCAGCCGCCACGGCCCGTCAGCCGGGGGCGTCATGACGCCGTCGACCGCGCGGCTGCCGCGCACCCGAGCGATGTACGTCTTGCCGTCACGCAGCAACACCGCCGGCTCGCCGACGGCCAGAACGGTCGCTATCGCGCTATCGTCAAGCGCCGCATCGGAATCCACCAGCACGATGCGGCCGGGATGCTCTGTCTGCGCCGAACGCACCAGCCCCCACACGGCCGCGCCGGCCAGATCGGGGACGTCCTCCCCCGCCAAGCTCATCGCGCCATGGGTCGCGACGATCAGCACCCCGGAGTCATGCTCGGTGAGCCACGACTGCACGGCCGCCAGTGCACGATGGGTGCGCTCATACGTTCCGGACACCGGATCTTCGCCGGCCGCAACGGATTCGAAAACCTCGTGCACCGGCGGCTCGGCGTCACCGGTCGTGGTTGCGGCCGGTGACCACACCGCCTCGAACAGCCGGTCCGGCCC
>NZ_LZKV01000198.1:0-39538 GCF_001672995.1 Mycobacterium sp. 1482292.6
TGGCGTAGGCCGCATCCGCGCACGCCCGGATCAACTCGGCGCGCCGGTTCTGCACGGCTTGGCGCATGATCGGCACCCACTGTTCGGCCGCGACGCCTTCCGGGTTCGGCAGGTGGTTGCGCAGCTGACGGTCGATCAGACCGTTGACCGTGGCGGCGACGGCGTCGGCGGTGAAGGCTTCGGTGCCGATCATGCGCCAAGCCGTGCAGAACCGGCGCGCCGAGTTGATCCGGGCGTGCGCGGATGCGGCCTACGCCATGGCTTTTCAGTGGCACCAGGACTTCGCCAACCGGCTCGAAAAGGTGGTCGGCGCGGCCATCGCGTCGCTGGGGCTGCCCTTTGCGCGTGAAGTGGTCGACCAGCTGCGCCGCCACATCGACGACCAGCTGACCGCCGGGGTTGCGCAGCTGGGCAACATGGGCCCGCCCGACATCGTGGCGATCTCGCCGCAGGTGGACGCCGGACTGAGGTCCCTGCACGGGGTGATGACGAACACCGACCAGGTGGTGGCGGCCGTGGTGGACGGATTCCGCGCGACGGTGCGCCGTCAGCTGTTCGCCGACGCGGCCGCCCGCATCGCCGACGTGATGCGCGTGGTGGGTGTGGAACTGCTGGTGCCGCTGCGGGATCGGCTCAGCGAGGCCATGATTCAGCTGGAGATCGCCCGTTCGGAGCCGCCCACCGACGTCGGGCTGGCCCGCCTGGCCACCGATCAGTACGCGGCCTGGCCGGCGGACGCCGACGAGCTGGTGCCCAGCCGGTTCGCCGAAGCGAACAATGAAGTGCTGCTGATCAATTCGACCGCCTTCAAGGGACGCTACGAGGCCGATCTGCCCAAGGCGGTGGCCGGCGCCAACGCGATGATCCCGCTGCAGTCGGCCATCGAGGAGGCGACCGCGCGGGTGATCCTGGGCGAGTGGCAGACCACCGGCGGTGTGGCCGCACCCGGCGGGCTGATCGAGCGCACCGCCACCTGGGTCACCCGCGCGCTGGGCACCGACCCCGAGACGGGCCGCGCCCGGGTTCCCTCGATCGCGCAGTTCGACATCCACACCCGCCCAGTCGAATTGCTGCGCCGGGCCCGGCTGTACGTCGAGCGGCCCGGGGAGTCGTTCGCGGAATTCTGCAAGGTGTCGCTGCGCGACTACGTGCAGGGCGCGGGCGCCTCGGAGTCCGAACTGGTGGCGCGCCGTCGCGACATCGCCACCAAGTTCGCCGAGGCGCTGTCGCTGGCGCGACCGCTGGCCAGCGTCAACGACCAGGCCCTGCAGCGGGTGCACCCCGGTCAGCAGACCGAGTACCGCTACAAGTTCTCCGAGATTCCCTTCGCCGGTCAACCCGTCGACCGGGAACTGTTCGAGGTGATCCGCAACAATCCGCGCATCGACCAGGCGACGAAGGACAACTACGGGCGTTCGCTGTCCGACGAGGACAGCGTGACCCGCATCGACATCTTCGGCTCGTATCCGAACTATTCGCCGCTGGCGTTCGACTCGGTGCTCAAGCCCGCCGCCCAGCAGTGGGCGCAGACCGCGGGGCCCGGGCGGGGCGCCTTCTGGAAATACCGTCGCTCCCGGCCGCTTTCGGCGTCCCTGCCGATGACCGATGAGCAGCGGCGCACCATGACCGGCGGCTGGTTCGTCGGTCAGCTGCTGGGCCGCATCCAGATCCCGGCGTCGCCGTTCACCGAGCCGGTGCGGATCTACGACGCCGACAGCGGGCAGTGGCTGAACTTCCCGAACCCGCTGCTGACGCCGCCGTCGGCGTTCCATGCCCCCTACGACTGGTTGCCCGCGGTGCTGGAATCGATCCTGCTGGCGATCGCGCAATCGCACGAGCCGCCGGTGATGCGATCGCTGCGGCCCTACAGCGTGCTGCGCGAGCTCTACGACGCGCATTCGCAAGACCCCGCGAGCGGCATCGTCGCGCTGTCCGCCCAGGGGCTGCTGCGTGAATTCCTGCAAGGGATCTCGAGCACACCCGGCGTGCAGTCCCGGGTGCCCGGGATCGCCGAGGCCCAGACCGCCGACGCACGCGCCGCGGCGGCGATCGAGTGGCTGACCACCATCCGCGACGTTGCGGCGCAGTATCTTCCGGCGGACATGGCCGGGGCCACCCCCGGCGGGGCGTTCACCACGGTGCCGACGCGCACCACGGCGTCGAACACGCCGATGTTCCGCGACCTGGCGCCCGACGTCTACGCGGCGACCGGCGCGCTGATCAACCTGATCCAGCACGAGGCCGAGGCGCTGGCGGCCGGCGCGGCGGCGGGCGGTCCGGTGCTCGACGGCGGTGCGCCCGTGGTGATTCCCGAGGGCGGGACGTTCTGACCATGGCTGTGTCCAGTGACAGTGCCCTCACGGTGATCGTCTCTCCTCACCTGCATACCGACGAGCTGCTCGGTGTCCTGTGCGATTACTCCGCCGCGGGACTGCTGGGCGTCTTCGTCTGGGTGGACGCCGGCGATGCGCGCGGGCCAGCCACAACGGCGACGATGGTCCGCGACGGGCGGTCGGAAACCGTTGTGCTGCAGCAGGTATTGACCGCCAAGCCCTACGATCGGGTCCGGGTGGCGGTGTTGGTTCCGCTCGAAGCTCCGGCGGACCAGCGGGCGCCCCTGGCCGCCGAGCAGTTCGTCGAACAGGTGGTGCGCAGCACCGCCAGGGGAGCGAGGATGACCCTGCTGCGGATGTTGCTCACCAGTGGGCGGGCCGGAGCCAGTCAGCTCAGCGCGTCGCTGGTCGTGGAGGGCTGGCACAACCTGCTGATCGCGCCGGAGGATTCGCCGGCGCCCGGGCTGGGCGCGGTGCCGTGGGGACACCTGGCCGAACCGCTGGATCTGGCCCAGCGTGCCGCGCCGATGGTCGCCGCGGTGGCCGGATTGTGGGCCGACGTGCAGCAGACCCCCTTCGACAGCGTGGAGATCCTGCCGGGCCAGACGTTGCGCGCGGTGCGCGCGTTCTACCGCAGCCTGGACACCGCCGAGGTGGAACGACGGCTGCGCGCGCGCCTGTTCGATCCGGCCGGACGGCTGCCGCTGCCGCACGGCGGCCAGGTGCCCGTGCTCTACGTCGAGGACGTTGCGGCGGCCACCCAGACGATGGCCCGCGCGCTGTGGACCAAACACCGCGACGTGCTTCGCGGGCCGCGGATGGGCGCCGACGACGTTGCCACGCAGGCCATTTCGATCTGGGCGGCGCTGAAGATGTTCCTGCGCTTCATGGGCGGGGCCCTGCGTAACGCCCCGTCGGCGTGGCTGTCGGCGGTCAAGGGGTCGGTATCGGCGGTGTTGGCCTCGACGGTGCAGGGCACCGTGTTCGGCGGCCGCGAATCCGCGTTCTCGGTGGTCACCAGCAGTCAGCTCGCCGACTGGCAGGACCTCGGCCGCAGCGCCGACACGCTCAACGCGGCGATCGGCGGATCCGCGGCCAACGCGCAACTGGCGCACCAGGATCTCAGCCCGCTGTGGATCGACTTCGTCAACGGCGCGCTGACCCTTGCCGACGGCGGGCGCCGCGCCAAGGGGCTCGACCCGATCCAGGTGGGCGCGGGCGTCGGTGTGCTGGCCAACGCCGCCGACGTCGTACCCAGTCGCGCGGATCGGTTCACGGCCATCCCGACATCGCTGGCCGCGGTGATCGGCGTCACCGACCTGGAGCCGGCCGACGTGCTCGGCGCCGCCGATCTGCGCCAGCGGCTGCAACGCGCCTACTCCGATCCCGCCGCGGGCGTGGAGGCCCGCGGGGCGTCGACCGAGCTGGAGCGCTGGCAGCAGCACGCGTCGAAAAGCTATGCCTGGCAGGCGGGATCGATCCTGGCCGACTTCCTGGGGCGGGCCCGCACCGAGGTGGCGCAGATCGCCGAACAGATCCAGCGGGCGGCCAGCGAGATCTCGATCGACGAGAAGGTGCGCGCCCGCCAACAGGCCATCGGCACCATCCTGGCCACGCTGACCTGGGCGACGCTGGGAGTGCTGGTCGTCCTGGTCGGCATCGCGGTCGCCGGGTTCACCGGCTGGAAATACACGTTGATCACCGGCGGCATACTGCTCGGCCTCTACATCGCGGTGTCGCTGACGCTGTTCCTGTTCGCCCAGCGCGACATGTTCACCTTGATGAATCTGCGGAAATCGCAACAGAATCAGCTCGAGATGATGCAGGCGAATCTGCAGACCGCCCTGCAGGATGTCAGCCGCCTGTCCACCGCCTACGGCCAATACCTGTCCTGGTGTCGCGTGCTGGGGCCGGTGCTGCGCGCGCCCTTCGGGCCCGCTCCGGCGGGGCGCTCGGCCGCACCACTGATTTCCGACGGCCTACCGCGCTGCGCACAGGTCGGGGTCGCCGATCCCGGCGCGGAGCGTGCCGACGACGCGGCACACGCCATCCAGCGCCGCCTCTACGCGCTCGGCTGGCTGACCAAGCCGTGGCAGGAGATGGTCACCCAGGCGGCGGGCCGACTGCGCGAGGACCCCGAAATGCTCTATCGCATGCCGGGTTTCCGGACGTCCTCGGGTCTGGATCAGTGGTCGGCGGCGGTGGCTTCCGGGCAGGTGCATTCCACCGGCGCCGATGCCCTGTGGCAGCGTGTCGAGCAGATGTTCGCCGAGGATGACCGGGTGGGCACGGCGCTCACCGGTGCGGTGTTGGCGCCCGCGGTGGGCCAGCACGTGGGCTCCGAGCAGTTCGCGGCCGGGGTGGTCGACCACCGGCCGGGACAAGCCGCCCCCTTCGATGGCTCGGTGTTCACCGATGCGGCGATGACCGCGGGCCGCTGCGCGGTAGCCATCGATACCGCCACGATCGCCCGGCCCGGCCTGGGTTTCCGGGCCACGGTGGTGCAGGCCAGCGACGGCCTGGCGCCCTATGACTTCACCCTCTTCGAGGTGCCGCTGGCGGCCGCGTCGGGATTCGAAACGGAGAAGACCGCGGTGATCACGCACACCGAGCACCGCGACGCGCCGCCCGGCGGGGATTTGGTGTTCTAGCATGCCCGATCCGCAGCACGCCGGCGACGCCGACGACCCCCGCCTGAACGCCCTGATCGCGTGGCGCCAACGCCTCATCGACTCCGGGGCGGTGTCCAAGGCGGGGTTCAAGGAAACCCACCTGCGGCTGATACTGCGTTCCGGACGCACTGACGTGGAACAGATTCGGGCGATGCTGCCCGGATCGGTCGCCGACTATGCCGAGGAGCTGGCGGCCGTGCTGGCCGAGGTGGACTCGGAATCATCGCCGGGCCGCCATCACCGCCCGGGAAGCCTGTCCGCGGTGGAACCCGACGGTGAGCCGACCGGCGCGGCGGCACTGGCCGACGGCGGGGCTGGCGTCCAACCACCGCTGAGCCCCAGCGATTTCGCCGCCTACACCTTCGGCGAACAGACCGGCCCGCTGGCCGCGGTCACCGTCAGACCATCCCGCGACGACGCCGACGGCCGCGAGCTGGCCTGGACGCCGTACCTGGCGGGCGGCGAGGCCGTGGTGATCTACCGGCTGGTCGCTCAGGAGGACAACGCGCCGTATTCCCCGGATCGGGCCCGGCTGGTGGCGGCCACCACCGCGACCACCGCGGCCGACCCGCTGCCCTCGGCCGCGGCGGTGCGCTACTACCAGGTCTGGACGAACGTCGGTGCGACCCGCGCGGAAGCGCTTGCGGCGCAACCCATCAAGCACGCCGAGGGTGTCGCGGTCAGCCCGGTACGCGATTGCGTCGTTCGACAGGACAACGGCAAGGTCATCGGCAGCTGGACAGTGCCGTCGGCGGTGAGCGCCGTATTTGTGTCCCGGTTGCCGGTCGAGGAAGCCGGTCGTGAGGGTCCCCAGCATCGGATCCTGCTCGACCGTGACAATCGGGCGGGATTCGTCGACTCCGACCCGGCTCCCGGCCGCCATTACCTGTACCGGATTCGGGCGGCCGTACCGGTCAACGGCGTGCTGCGGCTGGCGGCGGCGGTGGAGGCCGACGTCGAAATCGCCGCCGTCCTGACACCGGTCACCGACCTGATGGTGACGTCGGCACCGGGGTCGGCCGAGGGCTTCGAACTCACCTGGAAGCCGCCGGCCGCGGGCGAAGTGGTGATCTATCGCAGCCAGACCGGCCCGGCGGCCGGGGCCGAGGCCAACGACTTGCCCGAGGCGGCGCTCGAGCAGATCGGGCTGACCCCGGATTTGCGCTTGACACAACCGATTAGCGAGCAGCCGGGCCCCGATGGACGGCCGCGGTCGATGATGTCGGGGGTGTCCTGGCCGACGGACTGGAGTCGCGCCTACTTCACCCCGGTCACCGTGCTGGCGGGACGTGCGTTGCTGGGCAAGACCTTCTGCTCGGTACGCACCGGAGCCATCCGCGACGTCGAACTGGCCGAGTACTGCAACAAGCAGGTCCTGACATTCGACTGGCCGCAAGGCGCCGCCGTCGTCGTGGTGTACCTGGCGCCCAAGGGCTACGACCCGCGCAACGGGCTGACCGGCACGTCCTACGAAATCACCGTCGAGCAATACGAAAAGTACGGCGGTCTGCAACTGCCCAACGGCAAGCTCCCGGTGAGCGGGTGTTCCCTGCATCTGGCGCCGGTGGCCTTCTCCGCCGGCCGCCGCGCCATCGGGGCCGTCCGCAGCAGCGAGTACGCCGGCCTGCTGCGGCTGCAATACGCGGTGCAGTTGAGCCGCGACCCGGCGGGGCAACCGTCGCACGCCACCATCTATATGCGGTCCGAATACGACGTGCCCGGGTCGCCGGCCTTCGTGCTGATCAACCACCCGGATCGAATTCCGTTGTCGCCCACCGATGGCGAGGCGCTCGACGCGGCACCGCTGGACGCGCAGGGTGGCTTGGCGGCCACGCCGTCCAAGGAACTGCGGTGGTCGGCGTTGACCACCGCGGGAACCGCCGAGCCGTGGGCCGTCGATCTGCGGGGCCGGCGCGGATGGATCAGGTTGTTCGTCAACACGCCCTCGGCGGCGCGGCTGCGCACCATCGCGCTCCTGGACCCGCCCGTGCACAGCCTCCGCCTCAGCGTGGGCGCACCATGACGCCGCGCTACGGCCAACTCGCCTACACGAGCTTTGACCAGCCGGGAGGCGCGGGGGGCTGGCAGGTCAAGCAGACGGTCGGGGAGCTGTCGGCGGAGGAAACCCAGCGCTTGGCGTCGGGTGTCCGCACCGCCTATCGGCCGGTGACGCCGCTGCCCGACTATCCCACTCCGGAACAGCTGGACGCGGCGCCGCGGCGCCTCGAGTACCGCCGATGGGCCAGCGATGCGGCGGGCTACTGGCACACCGTCGCCGCGGGTGCAGATAGCACCGGGCGGCCGGGCAACGTGTTCGCGCACGTATTGCTGGACAGGGCACCGGATTCGGTGCCGCGGCTGCGACCAATCCAGCGGTGGGGCTCACCGGCGTGGTTACGTCCGTTCGGTGCGGCGGCCGTCGCTCGGGCCACCTTGCCCGGTGATCCGCCGGGCGCGGCGCAAGTCGTCACCCGAGAAACCGCGATCGCGTTCGCCCTGGGCACCAGCACCTGGCGGGTGGGCACCCTGCTCGGATTGCTGGACGCGGTGGCGGCCGCGCTCGACGGGGGCGCACCCGTGGTGTTGGGCGCGGTCTCCGTCGACTCGGCCGCGCAGTGGATCGGCCTGGTGAGTTTCCTCATGTCGCCGGGAACCGCGGCCACCCTGAACTTCAGCACCTTCGATCGCGCCGACCAGCTCGGTCCGGCGCAGCACGCGATCGCGCACCTGGCCGCGGTGCCCATCGTTGACTTGGACACGGTCCCAACCGGTTTCGTGGTCATCGACGAGACCGCGACACTATCGCTCGGGGAGCTGGGTGGCGATCCGCATCGGACCGCTGCCGGCCAGGCGATCGAGGTCACCGCCTGGTCGGTGATGGCACAGGAAGTGCTGCTCGATCCGCAGTCGGCCCTCGCGGTGCTCGACGAACTCGACCACCGCGCCGCGCAAACCCAGGATCGAGACCTGCACCCGGCCTGGCCCCTGGCCGTCACGATCGCCGCCGACGAGGATTTCTCCGCCGCCCATCCCGAAGCGAACGCGATCATCACCGCGCACTCGCCGGCGGGCATCGCCCCCGGATCACCGACCGAACGCCTTGTCGACGAGGCGCTTTCGGCGCTCGTCGGCCAGACTACATCCGACGCCTGGAAGGCAGCCGAACAGCACCTACCTGGCTTCGCCGGCGAGCACGCCACGCTGACCTACCTGTGCCGGGCGATCGACGACGACACCTGGCTGGATCAACTGGGTCCGATTCCGTTGGGCCGCAACACCTATCACGGCCGTCCGGTTCCCGAGCCGCTGACGGCCGCCCTCGGGCCGGCTTTGCAGCGGACCGGCGCCACCGGTGACCCGCAACGACTGCTCAAGCTGGTCGATCTGCTGCTGCGGGCGGGCGTCGACGACGACCGCCTGACGCAGGCCCTCACCGATCGGGTCGCGGCCCAGCTGGCCGACCCGCACGCAGGGCCCACGCTGGCCCGACGGCTGACGCATCGGCTTGGCCCGGAAACCCGGATCGCCGCGGCCGCCGCGACGCTGCGTCTGAATTGGGAAGGCGCCTCGGCGATCAGCGACACCGTGCTGGACTGGTTCGCCGACGGATCCAGCATGCCCACGCCGGGCGAGCTGCTGGCCGCGCAGCCGTGGGATGCGACGTGGACCCGCGCGGCGGTGTGCGGCATGCGCGCCGAGCGCCATCCGAGTGACGCGGACAGCTTCGCCGAGCTGTGGTGGTTCGCGGCGAACGGATCCCCATACCGCGACGAGCTGGCGGCCCGTCACGTGTGGGATCCGGCGCAATTGCTGGCGGCGGGCGGAGCCGCGTTGAGCACCGCGGCGCTGTTGCCGACGCTGCTGGGGGCACCGGACAGTGAGTCGTTGCTGAGGCTGGCCGACGAGATCACCGCCGCCAACAACGATGACCTCGCGGTGGCAAGTGCCGCGCTGCGCGCGGTGAGCCCGGCGTCCTGGGTGCAGCGCGGCTACATCAGCACCCATCAGCGGGCGTACTGCGGGCTGTGGGATACGGCGTTGGGTGAGATGGGCCCTGGGCGGGTGCACGCCGACTGCGCGGCGCGGGTGACGGTGCTGGCGGCCCTGGGCGTGATCGCCGGACAGCCACGCCCCGTGCTCGCGGCTCAACTTGCCGCCGATCGCGCAGTGGCCGGGGCCGCCGCCGAGCAACTGGTCGCCCTCGCCGATGCCGAAATCGTCACGACCACAGAGGTGTTGGCGGCCAGCCTGTTGCGCAGCGACGCTGCCGAGCAGGGCGATGCCGTCGATGCTGTGCTGGCCTCGGCCGCCGCCGCACTGACCTTAAGCCGGCAGTTCAGCGAAGACAACCAGGAGGCGGTGCTCGCGACGATGATGCGGATGGCCGGCAGCAACGAGGCAGCGCCGCCGCGGCGATACCGGAAGCTGCTGAGCGCCATGCTGGCCCGCCGCTCCGACGGGCAAGCGCCGCTGGCTACCCCGTCGGCTCCGATGTGGAGGAACCCCTGATGCCGATCTACGCCCTGACCGCACGTAATCAGCGCGCCCACATACCCGTCGGGCCGCTGTCGGTCTCGATCAGCGGTGCGGTACACGACGCCGCCCTCGACATACAGGGCGCGCAGGGTCAGGCCGTGGTGCGCTCCAGCCCCCAGCATGTCGTCCTGCCCTCGCTGACCGGTCCCGTCACCATCGCCGTGCGCCCCGCCTTCACAACACAATTCGGCGCCGGTACGGTCGTGCATCTCGCGATCGCCCACGATGTGCCCGACGATGCCGACCCCGTCCAGGTGCTGTTCGACCCGGTGGACGTCAGCGGCGACACCGCGGTGGTGTTCGCCGAACTGCGCCCGGCCGGCCACCACATCGAGGTCTCCGTGACCGCCGCGGCCGACACGGCGCTGAGCCCGCTGGCGGCCGCGGCCCGCACCTCGGCGCGGCGTCTCATCGGCCGGGACCGCAAGCAGGCCCACGCCGAACTCGTTGTCGCACTGAACGGTTCGGCGTCGATGCGCCCCTGGTTCGCCGATGGCAGCGCGGCGGCGGCCACCGACGTGGCGGTGGGGGTAGCCGACGCCCTCGGAATCCGCGACGTGGCCGCGGTGCTCGTCGGAGCCGACGTCACCAAGATCGCTGCGGAAAACCACGCCGCCGGGCCGGGTGCGGGGCTCGCCGAAGCGGTGCGCAAGCTACAGCCGCGATGGTCGGCGGGCGCGCGCTGGTCGCGGCTGCGCACCGACATCGCCACCGTGGCCTGTTCGGACTTCCCGGTCAGCGGCGTGCAACGCGGCTTTGCGTTGATCACCCTGTCCGATGACCGCCGGGTCGCCGGACCGCGGCTGCCGGCGCCGCGCTCGGGGCAAGACGCGGCCGCGGAACTGCTCGCGCATCCGCAGGTGCTCGATGACATCACCGCCGGGCTTGTTCGGGCCCTCACATGACCGCGCCCGCAATCCCGGCGATTTTGACCAAATGCCCACGGTGCTTTGCGCTTTTGGATCCCGACCACCACTTGTGGACACTGGCGCCCACCAGTGGTGCACCCCGCTATCACGACGAGGTCGGCTCGGCGTTCCTGGGCGCCAAGGCCGACATCGGGCCGATGTTCCGGTGGGATCGTCCGCCCGGGTACAACGGCCCGCCGCCGCCGAACATCGCCGCCCAGGCGCTGCGCGGTCCCGTCCTCGAGATCTGCCCGGTGTGCCACTTCACGCTGCCCGATCGATGGCGCGAAGGCCAGGCGTACTGCATTGCGATGGCGGGGGCCCGCGCGACCGGCAAGAGCCTCTACATCGCCGTGCTGGTTCGCCAACTGCAGCTGTTGTGCGAACACCTCGGATTCGCGATGGCGCCCGCGACGCGCTCGACGGCCGTCGCCTACACAACCCATTACGAGACACCGCTGTTCGTGCAGCGCGGCCTGATCCCGCCGACGCCGACGATAATGACCCAGACGTCCACGCAGCGCGAGCCACTGATCTTCAGCCTGGGCACCTGGCACGGGGTGCAGCGTTACCTGGTGCTGCGCGACGTCGCCGGCGAGGACATGGAGTCCGGCAACCTGCATTCCCCGCCGTTTCGGTTCTTCAGCAATGCCGAGGCCGTGTTCTTCATGTTCGATCCGCTTCGGGTGCAATCGATTCGGGATCAGCTCCAAGACCTGCTGCCCCCGCAGATGGTGAGCGGGGGAGATCCGGGCGGCGTGCTCAACAACGTGATGATGGCCATCGGATCCGGCGAACCACGGCTGGCGGTCATCTTGTCGAAGTTCGACGCGCTGCGGGCGCTGCGCGACGTCGATGGCTCCGAGTGGAGCATGGTGATGTCCAACGCGGGCGCCGCGTATCTGCGTGATCCCTCGGATTCGGTGCTCTATGACGACAACGACGGTCAATTGCTGCACGAAGAGGTGCGTAGCCTGCTGACCCGGCTCAACGCCGGATCCATCATCGCCGGCGTCGAAAACCCCTCCACCCCAAGGCGGCTGAGGCACCGCTTCTTCGTCGTCTCGGCCCTCGGCCAGCCACCGAGCGGGCAGCGACTGCACGCCCGGGGCATCGCGCCGTTCCGGTGCGTCGACCCGGTCCGTTGGGTCACCTCGAGTTTCGGCGTGCTTTAGGTTTCGGCGCGGCGAACATGACCAACCCACCTCAGAACCCGTTCGAGCACAATCCGTTTGGCGCTACGCCGTTCGGAAGTGTCCCGCCCGGGCCTCCGGTGTATGCGGCGCCGGTGCCACCTCCGGACCGCCCGCCGGTCAACGCGTTGGCGACGTTGTCGGTGGTGTTCGCGTTCGTGTTCGCCCCCGTCGGGGCGGTGCTGGGGCACCTCGGGCTTCGGCAGATCCGGCGCACCGGTCAGCGCGGCCGCGACCGTGCTCTGGTGGGGACGGTGCTGTCGTACGTGGTGATCGCAGTGGTGGTCGGCGTTTTGGTGGTGTGGCTCACGCGGCCCGACAGCCCTGCCGCCCGCACCGCCGCCCCCACCACGGCTTCCCCGCCTGCTGGCCCCGCGATCACGCCGTCCGATCTGGCACGGCTGGTGCCCACTCTCGCCGACGCCAAAGCCATCACCGGTGACGACAAGCTGATACAGGCGGTGATCCTGCGCCGGCCCGAGGATGTTGCGGCCGGCGGACAAACGACCGACCGTCCGGAATGCCGCGGCGCTCTATATGCCGGCGTGCCTGACCTGTACAACGTCGGAGCCCTCGTCAACTACTACATGCCCGTCTTCGCCGACCGGGATGACCCAGCCAACACGAGGTCGATTGACGCTGCCATCGCGGCGTTTCCGGATCCGGCCGCGGCGCAAGCGCAACTGGCGAAGATGTCGTCGGCGTGGCGCCAGTGCGGCGGCCTGCCGGTGAAGATCACGTTCCTCAATAAGAGCACCGTGGCGTTCTCGCTCAACGAGCCGATCGATGCCGGCAACGGCATCACCACCATCGAAGCCGCGGCGCGCGATGACCTGTCGGTGCATGCGATCGCCGCGAAGGCCAACGTCGTGATCGATCTGCTGGTGTCCTACACCGGCAACGACGTGGACCGTGCCCGCCAGACCGCCACGGCCGTCGCCAACCAGATCCTCGACAAGATTCCGGGCTGAACCATGACCAACCCCTGGCAGGGCAACCCATTTGGGCCCAGTCCATTCGGCGGTTCGTTGCCGACGCAAGGTCAGCCACCGCCGCTGCCGCCGTCCGCACCGCGTGACGAGGCGAATGTCCTGGCGACGTTGTCGGTGGTGTTCGCGTTCGTATTCGCACCCCTCGGCGCGATTCTGGGGCACGTAGGACTTTCACAGATCCGGCGCACCGGCCAGCGCGGTCGCGATCGTGCCCTGGTAGGGGTCACGCTCTCGTACGTCTTCATCGCGGTGGCGGTCGTCGCATTGGCCGTCGGGTTGACTCAGGCCGGCAGTCCACCGACGCACCGTGCCGGACCAAGCACGACGACCGCTCCCAGCGCGACGACGACGGCGACCACCACGACACCGCCCCCACCGCCTACCGTCGCGCCCGCAAATCTGGACGGATTGCTGCCCAGCCTCGACGACGTCAGGAACATCACCGGAGATCCGAATCTCAAGGGCGAGGACCCGGTCCACCAACTCACCCCGCTCAGTCCCAAAGATGGGACGTATGACCGGCCCGAATGTGCGGCCACGATCGCCATCGGCATCCCGGACGCCTACACGGTGACCCCGCTGGGCGTCGCCATGTCGGGATTCTTCGACCTTCAGAATGCGGGCGGCCCAAGGGGATCCGTGCAATCCGTGGCTGCCATGCAGGATCCGGCTACGGCGCAAAAGCAATTGGGTGATCTGCGGTCGGTATGGCAGCGATGCGGCGGCTCGACCGTGAAATTGACCTATGCCGACAGTGGTCGAGTCGTGTCGTTTTCGGTCGGTGTGCCTGCGGATTCCGGTGGGGGCATTACCACCATCGATGTCCATGCTCAGGGACAGCCGGTGCGTTTTGTGTTGGCCATGGCCGTCAAGAACAATGTGTTCATCGAGGTGCGGGCGAGCGCCGCCGCCGTCGATCGCGCGCACCAGGCGGCAGTGGACGTTGTCAACTACACACTCGGCAAAATCCCGGGCTGACAGGACCCATCGATGAACCAACCGCAGAATCCATTCGGCCCTAATGCCTTCGGCCAAACCCCGTACGGTGGTGTCCCATACGGGGGAATGCCGCCGGGGCCGCCCATCTACACTGCGCCGCCACCGCAGCGGCGGCGCGCCAACGTCTTCGCGACGTTATCGGTCGTGTTCGCGTTCGTTTTCGCGCCCGCCGGAGCGGTCCTGGGCCACCTGGGCCTGGCGCAGATACGCCGTTCCGGTGAACGCGGGCGTGATCGCGCGATCGTCGGCTTGATGCTGTCGTATGCGGTCATCACGCTGACGGTGGTGGGCGTGGTGGCGTGGGCGACCCAGTCCGACGACGGCTCATCTCGGACGGCGTCAGGCACCAGCGCGCCAGCCTCGACCGGTGCAGGCTCGTCCCCGCCGTCGTCCATGGTCACCCCGACGGGCCTGCCCGCGCTGCTGCCGACGATCGACGACGTCAAACGGTTCGTCGGGGACCCCAACCTCGTTGCCTTGCCACCGACGTTCAGGCCAGGCCCGGATTCCGACAGCGCGTCGGTGGATCGCCCCGAGTGCTGGCCGGTCATGGGGGGCGGCGCTCCGAACTCCGACACGCAGGCCCTCGTGGGTTACTACGGGTTGGTGCTGGTCGACGACCACGACATACCCGCACTCAAGGAAGCGGGGCAGGCGCTCATGTCCTTCCGGGACCCGCCGGCCGCGCAACGGCAGTTGGCGAATCTGGTGTCGATATGGCGCAAATGTGGCGGGTCGACGATGAACATCCTTCCGCCTCCGGGCAAGCAGGCGGCGCCGGTCGCGGTCTCGATGGGTGTTCCCTCCGACGCCGGAAACGGCATCACCGCCATGGTTTTGACCACCCAGGGCCCGGTGCTGCGGTCGCGCAACGACCGAGCGATTGCCGCCAAAAACAATGTGGTCGTTGACATCAATGTCGTACTGGTGGACACCGACCGCGGCCAGCAGGCCGCACTCGACATCGCCAACTTCATCCTCAACAAGATTCCAAGCTGAACACATGACGAATCCTTTCGGCGCCAGCCCATTTCAACCGAACCCGTTCGGAGGTCCGCCAGGTCCGCAACACCCGCCGCGACCGCCGGTCCCACCGGCGCGCGACGAGGCGAACGTGTTGGCGACGCTCTCGGTGGTGTTCGCGTTCGTCTTCGCCCCGGCCGGTCTCATCCTGGGCCACTTGGCATTAGCGCAGATTCGCCACAGCGCACAGCGTGGTCGCGACCGCGCCTTGGTCGGGGTGACGTTGTCGTATGTGTTCATCACCGCATTGGTGGTTGCGTTGGTCGTCGGGGCGGTCATGCCTGACGCGAGGTCAATCCAAGCCGCGCCACCAACCACCACCACGAAGCCACCGCCGCCCACCGTCGCGCCGGCCGATCTCGACGGGCTGCTGCCGACTCTCGACGACGCCAAAAGGTTCACGGGCGACCCGACATTGACGGTCTATACGACATACCATCGGCCCACGCTCGACCCGCAGGCGACTACGATCGACCGACCGGAGTGTTTCGGGGCGTTTCGTTCCGGCGAGCCCTCGGTCTACGACCTGTCACTCATCAGCGGCTATTCCGAGTCCAACTTCCTCGACACCAACGAACCCCTCAATCAATGGAGCGTAGGGGAAGGGGTCGCGGCGTATCGCGACGCCGCGGCGGCGCAGACACAGCTCGCCAACCTGCGATCCATCTGGCAGCGATGCGGGGGCTTAACGGTCAATGAGACACGCAGTAGCGGCAAGGCATACCCGGCCTCCATGACGTTGCCCGCCGATGCGGGCAACGGCATCACGACCATGGACAACGTGTCAGACACCCCGATTCGCGTCTTCGGTGTCCGCGCGATCGCCGCTAAAACCAACGTGGTCATCGACGTAGGGGTGTGGGCCACCAGCAATACCGACCGCAGCCGGCAAACTGCCCTCGCGGTCACCAACTTCATCCTCAACAAAATCCCGGGTTAGCCGCATGTCAAATCCCTTTGGCGCCAGCCCCTTTCACCCGAACCCGTTCGGTGCCGCACCGCCCGGCCCGCAACACCAGCCGCCACCGCCGGGCCCGCCGCGTGCTGAGGTCAATGTGTTGGCGACGTTGTCGGTGGTGTTCGCGTTCGTCTTCGCCCCGGCCGGTCTCATCCTGGGCCACTTGGGATTGGCTCAGATGCGGCGCACCGGCGAGCGTGGCCGCGATCGCGCTCTGGTGGGCGTGACGCTGTCGTACGTGTTCATCACCGCGGCGGTGGTCGCGGTGATCGTCCGCGCGACGCTGCCCGACGCGACTCGGGCCGCGACGCCCGCGACCACGGCGCAGATCACCACCACGACGCAACCTTCAGCGCCGACCGTCGCGCCAGCCGATGTTGACGGACTCTTGGCGAATCTCGAGGACATCAAAAACTTCACCGGTGATCCGGCCATGGAGGCTGGTGCGACGGTCCACCAACCGACACCCGACCCGGGGCGTGGCCGAATCGACCGGACGGATTGCTGGGCCGTCATGGAGGCCGGATCTCCGGAGACGTATGACGTACCGGCCATCGCTGGGTTCGCGGGGTCGGGCTTCGCCGATTCCCACGACGTCGATCACCAGTGGGGTGTTGGTCAGACGGTCGCAATGTTTCACGACGCGGCGGCGGCGCAGGCTCAGCTGAACAAGGTGCTGTCGATCCTTCGTCGATGCGGCGGCGCGATGATGAATGCCACCTGGCCGAACGGCCAGACGTACCCGGTGGCCATGGAGCCGCCCGTCGACGCCGGCAACGGCGTCACCACCATGGCGCACGTGCTGCAGACGCCGACCCGGATGTTTTGCATCCAAGGGTTAGCCGCGAAAGCCAACGTGTTTGTTCAGGCGGGCGCGTGCGCCAGCGACGGGCCCGGCCCGAGCGAGCACGCCACGATGGCCCTGACGAACCTGATCCTGGGCCGGATCCCCGGCTAGCCGGCCGGCTACTCAGCCGCCGAAGCCGGCCGGAGGCGCCGCGACCGGAGCCGGACCACCCAGGCCCAGGTGGCTGGAGGCGAAGGCGACTCCCTTGTCGATCATCGTGCCGTCGTCGGCGTAGGTGTTGTGTGCGGCGAAGTTGAGGCCGTCGGAACAGACCGGGTCCTCGGTGGCGCACACCTTGATGGTCTTGTCCTGATACAGCGGGCCGATTTCCACGGGCGGTTCGTTGAGGAAGTTCATCGCCCGCACGTTGGGCATGCCGAACAGCACCACCGAGGAGACGTGGTTGGCCACGTCGGGGGCCAGCGGCTTGGGCACGGTGTTGGGGTCGATGCCGTCGGGCACGGCGGCCGAGGTGACAAAGCCCATCACGGCCGCGCCCTGCGAGTAGCCACCGAGCACCATCTTGGTGTTGGGGCAGTCATGGGCCATCGAATTCACGTGCGCGCCCGCGTCTCTGACGCCGTCGATGCCGGTCGCCCACTGATCGCTGGCGGGGTAGTTGACGGGGTAGACGTCGAAGGACCGTCCGCCCACGCGCTGGTGCAGGGCGTCGACGAAGGCCTGGCCGGTGGGGCCCACGCCCGGTGCTTCACCGGTGCCGCGGGCGAACACCACTTGCACGTCCGGACACTGGGCCGACGCGGAGGGGATAACGGAGGCGGACACGGCCGAAACGGCCACGCCCGACGCTGCGAGAACTACTGCGGAACCAAGAGTGCGAACGATGCGACGTGCGATCATGGCGTCGAAAGTGCCCATGCAAGCCCCTCCCAAAACTGTCAACTTGCCAACCATTTCGTGCTGATTTCCTATGTACCGGAGCGCAGCGACAGGGGTGGATAGCGGCGGCGTCGCCGCGATCGAACCGACGCCACCATTGCGCAGTCGGGTTGCCTACAAAAAACACTTTAAGCGGTCGTTTGGTGTTGTCCATTCAGGGTAGCCGGTCACGTGCGAGTACCAGATTCGGCACTCACTCTCTGAGAGGTGACGACATGGCAACGGGTGAAACGGGTTTCGACGACGTAACCTTCGATCTCATTTCGATTCAATACCACTCGCTGAAGGCCGGGCACGATTACGGCCAATATGTGCGAGACGCGAAGAATGCCGGCTTGGATGACGTCGCGTCCTTCTTCAGCGACGTGATGGCTCAGGACTCCGAGCGCGCCAGGCGATGCCACGAGTTCCTGGGTCAGCTGCAGGGAACAGCTGCGGCCGGACCGGCCACATGATAAGAAACCGATAGTCGCCAGGGTTCCGCCCTGAGCTAAGTCGCCGGCACCGATTGCGACCCGCCGTCGCGTAATCGCTGGCGGTGCGGCCGTTTACGCAGTTGACGGCCGTATTTCCCGTTCTGATAGACCCGTCGATGAGTTACCGCGGATGTGTCGGCAAGGTCACATACCGGCAAAGCTCGGATGCGTGCGGCGTGGCGGCCTATTAGAGTTACGTATCTTAGGGAAAGCTTATGATTCGTTAAGTACGGAAACAGGTACGGAGCAACGCTGTGGACACGGACCGTTTCGACGCAATCATCGTAGGTGCGGGTTTCGGCGGCATCGGTGCCGCTATTCAGCTCAAGCGCCTCGGGTTTGACAACTTCGTCATCCTCGAGCGCGAGGACGACTTGGGTGGCACCTGGCACGTCAACCACTACCCGGGCATCGCCGTCGATATCCCGTCGACCACTTACTCGTACTGGTTCGAACCCAAGCCGGACTGGTCACGGCTGTTTGCGCCCGGGGCTGAGGTCAAGCAGTACGCGGTGGACGTCGCCGACAAATACGACGTGCGCCGTCACATGCGTTTCAGCACGACGGTGGAAGGCGCCCAGTGGGATGAGGACGCCGCGGTGTGGCGGGTGGCGCTGGCCGGCGGCGAAACGCTGACGACCCGTTTCCTGATCACGGCTACCGGGTTCCTGTCCCAGCCCCGCATGCCGGACATCCCGGGCATCGCGCGCTTTGCAGGCAAGGTGGTCCACACCACCGCCTGGGACCACGACTACCGCTATGAAGGACGGCGTGTCGCGGTCATCGGGACCGGCGCGTCCGCGGTACAGGTCGTTCCGGAGCTGGCCAAAGAAGCCGCAGAGCTGACCGTCTACCAGCGCACCGCGACCCATGTGATACCCAAGTTCGACTTCGAGTTCTCCCCGGCGGTGCGGCGCCTATTTGCGCGGGTGCCGGCTACGCAGCGGGCGCTTCGGTGGGTGAGCGACGTCATCCTCGAGATCATCATGGTGGTGGGGGCGCTGCACTTTCGGGAGTCGCGGGGGAGGGGCAACATCTCGGCCTCCGATTTGGCCAAGATCAGTCGATTCCGCTGGATCCGGGACAAGGAACTGCGGGCCAAGCTGACGCCGGACTATGACCTCGGTTGCAAGCGGCCCACCTTCTCCAACAGCTTCTACCGCGTGTTCACCAAGCCGCACGTGCACCTGGAGACCACCTCGATCGAGCGGATCGAGCCCGACGGCATCGTGACCACCGACGGGCGCAAGACGGTCATCGACACCCTGGTCTTGGCGACCGGTTTTGATCTGTGGGAGGCCAACTTCCCGGCCATCGAGGTGGTCGGCCGCAAGGGCCGCAACCTGGGCAAGTGGTGGCGAGAGACCAGGTTCCAGTCCTACCAGGGTGTCTCCATGCCCTACTTCCCGAACTACCTGGGACTGGCAAGCCCGTTCGCCTTCTCCGGACTCTCCTTCTTCCACACCATCGAATACCAGATGCGGCACATGGACAGGTTGCTCGGCGAGGTCAAGCGTCGCGGTGCGACGACCTTCGAGGTGACCGAAGAAGCCACCGACCGATTCATGGAACGGATGACCAAGCGGCTGGACAATTCGGTGTTCTACGCCGGAAACTGCGCGACGTCGCGTTCGTACTACTTCAGTCCCAGCGGTGAGGCGTCGCTGCTGCGGCCGACGTCGACACTCAACTCGGTGCGCGAGGCCGGAGCCTTCCCGCTCAGCGACTACGTGATCGCCTAGCCCTCAGTGGTGCGCGGATCCGATCAACGGTTGTCCGTTGGCGGATTGCAACAGGCAGATGACGGTGCTCGGGGTGGGGTTGGCGCCGGTGCGGTCTTGATTCGAGTCGATGAGATAGGTGATCGAAAACCGGCTACTGGCAGCGGGTTGGCCGGTATACGGGGCTAACCCGGCCGCGCAATCGCGGTTGGCTACGGTGGCGATTGCGGCGTCGACGGCCATCGGAGCGCGCAGATACACCTCGGCTAAATGCGCTGTCGCACAATCGACTACGATGACGTTGACGCGGCTCCCGTCGGCCGGCGGCAGGTCGGCGACGCATTCACCGGCCTGCAGGTCGATCCACTTCTCGGTATGCGAGCCCGGCTGCAACGGGGTGGCGGCGGCCATGGCGCACGAACCCAGCATGGCCACGGCGGTCAGCCCGAACATCGTGTGAAGGCGTGAAATCCGCACCGCGGCCTCCTTTGCCCCATCCCTTAGCGGGGAAGTTTAGGGCGTGTTGGTCAGCGCCGGGTCCGGTTTTTCCGACGACATCGACAGCAATCCGCGCAGGCACCGCGCGCCCAGCCACCAATTCGCCGGCTTCTTCATGTCCAGACCGCCCAGGAGCTGCTTGATCATGGTCAGCGTGTCGAAGTAAATGCGTTCGCAGACAAGCGTTTCGGTGTCGTCGAAAACGAAGTACGCGGTCATGCGGACCCGGAACCGGCTACCGGTGGGCGGCACCTTGCCCAGATAACCCCGGTGCGTGCCCATCAGCCAGAACTCCACGATCACCGCGTCGGGGCTGTGGCGCAGCGCGATGATTTCGTGGTCCTGGTCGGGAAATGCGGTCCGTGTGTAGGCGTAGTACTCGCGCACCGCCGCATCGCCGTCGTGCACCAGCATCTGGGGGATCAGCTCGTAACGCGGATGCGGGAAGGTCGACAAGACGTCATCCCAGGCGTGACGGACCTCGTCGTGGAAGTGGTCGAGCACGAGTTGCTGGCGGGCGGCCAGCACCTCAGGGGCGGGAAACGCGGGAATGGTCACGCCGATCAGCGTAGGCCCCGAACTGAGAGCGCATGCGCTATCAGCTTTGGTGAAGGTGATATTGCCTTGGGGCAGAGGCCAACTCGGTGTGCGTTTACCGCGGCGGTGTCCACGCCACCGGCAGCGATTTGATGCCGTGGATGAACTGCGACAACAGCCGTGCGGGCTCGTCCGTCGCGACGATGTCCGGTATCTCGCGCCGCAATTCGTCGAAGACGACCCTGATCTCACGGCGAGCCAGGTTGGCGCCCAGGCAGAAATGGGCACCGCCACCGCCGAAGCCGAAGTGCGGATTGGGCGTGCGCGCCACGTCGAAAACCCAGGGATTCTCGAACGTCGACTCGTCGCGATTGGCCGAGTTGTACCACAGCGTGGCCTTATCGCCGGCCTTCATTTTGGTGCCGCTGAGTTTGAAGTCGCGGGTCAGGGTGCGTCGCATGTACACCACCGGGGAGGCCCACCGCACGATCTCCTCGACGGCGGTCGGGGTCAGGCGATCGAAGTTGGACCACCACTTCTGCCGCTCGGCGGGATAGCGCGACAACGCCAGCACGCCGTGGCTGATCGCGTTGCGCGTCGTCTCGTTGCCGGCCACCACCAGCAGGATGAAGAACGACGCGATTTCGGTGGACGACAGGCGTTCCCCGTCGACCTCGGCTTCCACCAGGCTGGTGGTCAGATCGTCGTGGTGATTGGACCGCCGGTCCTCGGCCAGCGCGCTGGCGTAGGCGCCGATGTCCATCGACACCTGAAAGAATTCCTCGAAATCGGTTGCCAGGTCCGGGTCGCCGAACCCGAGAATGACATTGGTCCAGTGGAATATGCGTTGATGGTCCTGTTCGGGGATGCCCATCATGTCGCAGATGACCTGCAACGGCAGCGGGCCGGCGAGCTCGCTGACCAGTTCGGCCTCCCCATCGGGATGATTGGCGATCAGCGACGCAACCAGCCGCCGGGCCCGCTCGCGGACCGAGGCCTCGATGCGGGCCACCACTTTCGGGGTGAACGCGCGGCTGACGATCGAGCGCAGCCGCTGGTGGCGGGGATCGTCGAGCACGATCATCGAGCCGAAGTATTCGCTGATCTCCGGGGTGTTGTCGTTGATCGTGATGTTGGGGCTGGAGCTGAAGATGTCGGGATGGCGGCTCGCGAAATGCACGTCGTCATGTCTGGTCAGCGCCCAATGCCCGTCGCCCGGTTCAAAGCCCTCGTACTCGACCGCGGGCCAGAACGAGATCGGCGCCTCGCGGCGCAGCGTCGCAAACGCGCCGTCGCGAAAGTCGTCGTCCAACTCCCAGAAGGCCAACGAGTCCAGATGGATATCGGCGAGCGGAATCACGGGCGGGGGCGCCCCGTTCGTTCGCGGGGCAAGAGCTTTCTCGGGACCCGTCTTGAGGCTCACCAGGACCTCCTTCGTCGTGAAAACGAGTGCTGGGTCAGTGCGTACAGATGGTTCGAGCGGGTGCGCCCGTCGTTGCCGTCGCGGCGCTCACCACGTTGCCGTCGAGCAGGATCTTGCAGGAGATGGGGCCCGGCCCCTGGGCGCTGACGGTGAACACCTCACCGCCATAACCGGTGAACTCCGTCGACCACGGCAGCGGCGCATTCACCTGGTGCAGCTGCCCGTTGTCGGTTTGGTAGTAGATGAATTCGGCGACCGCCGGCCCGTTGACCTCGTAGCGGACCTTGGGCATCTGGGGCAGGGCATGGGCCATGCCGCATGCATTCGCGAATCCGAAACCGACGGCCAACAGGACCGAAGGTCCGGCGAGGTGCTTCGTCATGAATTGCATCGTGTCACCACGAGCGACGGTAGGGAAGCCTATGGTGAAGCCCGAAGCGGGGGCTGGTGCGCGGAAAGGTGGCGGCAGAACATGGCAGAACACGGCTCAAAGCGTGTGGTGGTGTACGGAACCGGTTTCGTCGGCAAGATGGTGATCGCCGAGATCGTCAAACACCCGCTGTTCGAGTTGGTCGGCGTCGGCGTCAGCAACCCCAACAAGGTCGGCCGCGACGTCGGCGAGATCTGCGGGCTACCCGAGCCCGTCGGCATCACCGCCACCGACGACGTCGACGCCCTGATCGCCCTGAAACCCGACGCGCTGGTGCACTACGGCCCGACGGCCATGCACGCCAAGGAGAACATCTCGCTGATCACCCGGTTCCTGCGGGCCGGCATCGACGTCTGTTCGACGGCGATGACCCCGTGGGTGTGGCCGACCATGCATCTCAACCCGCCGAACTGGATCCAGCCGATCACCGAGGCCTGCGAGCTGGGGGAGTCGTCGTGCTTCACCACCGGCATCGACCCCGGATTCGCCAACGACCTGTTTCCCATGACGTTGATGGGGTTGTGTTCCGAGGTGCGCCGGGTCCGGGCCTCCGAGCTGCTGGACTACACCAACTACGAGGGCGACTACGAATTCGAGATGGGCATCGGCCGCGAGCCCGAATTCAAGCCGATGCTGGAAGACCGCGACATGTTGATCTTCGCGTGGGGCGCCACCGTCCCGATGATCGCGCACGCCGCCGGCATCATGCTCGACGAAATCACCACCACCTGGGACAAGTGGGTGACGCCCACGGAGCGCAACTCCGCGAGGGGCGTCATCAAGCCCGGGCACGTGGCCGCGGTGCGGTTCACCATCAATGGTGTCTACAAGGGCGAGACCCGAATCCAGCTCGAACACGTCAACCGGATCGGCTTGGACGCGGCCCCCGACTGGCCGACGGGTCACGACAACGACGTCTACCGGGTCGACATCGAGGGGACCCCGAGCATCTTCCAGGAGACCGCGTTCCGGTTCACCGACGGCTCGGGCCGCGACGCGGCCGCGGCCGGATGCCTGGCCACCGGGCTGCGGGCACTCAACGCCGTGCCCGCGGTCAACGACTTGGGGCCGGGCTGGGTCACCCCGCTCGACCTGCCGCTGATCGCCGGCGAAGGCAGCATCCGGTGACCGGCGCACAGCGGGCGCATAGCCGCCGCTGACCCGCAATACAGGTAATGGCGGCACAATGACGGCTAGCCGATGCGAGCTGGTGCTGCGGATACGGGGATTCACATGGTCGATGGAGTCGGGACCGCGCTGGGCTTGTCGATCGGCGCCACCAACTTGGCGGCGGTGACCACCGATAAGGCCATCACCCGCAAGCCCGTCCTGACGCAATATCCGGATCGTCCCGCCGAGATCGGCATCCCCGCGGAGAACCCCAGACTGCAGGGTCCCGGTGTGGTGATCACCGGCTTCGTCAACCGCGTCGGCGACCCGCGCCCAGTCGTGGCGGCCGATGGCTCGGTGTACCGCAGCGAGGTGTTGGTCGCCGACGGGTTGCGCGCGCTCGCGTACGCCGCCACCGACGGACGGCCCCTGCCCGACAACATCGCGGTCACCTATCCGGCGCACTGGCAATCGCACGCGGTGGATGCCCTCGGCGCGGCGCTAGGTGAAATTCCGGAATGGTCGCAACGGCCGCGTCCTATCCTGCTGATCCCCGACGCCGCCGCAACGCTGCTCGCCGTGCGGACCAACCCGGGCATACCGCCGAGCGGCACCGTAGCGGTGTGCGATTTCGGCGGCAGCGGCACCAACATCACGTTGCTGCACGCCGACGGTGACTACCACGCGTTGGCCCCGACCGTTCGGCACCCCGATTTCTCCGGCGACCTGATGGATCAGGCGCTGCTGAGCGTGGTGATCGCCAACATGCCGACCACCGGGGCGTTCCCCACCGGCGGCGCGGCGATCGGCTCGCTGAGCCGGCTGCGCAGCGCATGCCGGGTTGCCAAGGAACAGCTGTCCTCGCGCACGACGGCCACGCTGACCGACGGGCTGACCGGGACGCGCGGCGAAATCCGGATCGGGCGGCACGAACTTGACGACGCGATCCGGCCCTCGCTGAACCGCATGATCGCGGTGTTGGACCAAACGTTGGCGCACAACGGGATTCGTGACCTCGTCGCCATCGTCTCGACGGGTGGCGGGGCCAACCTGCCGACCGTCACCACCACGCTGTCGCGCCACTTCCGCGTTCCCGTCGCGACGACGCCACGCCCGCAACTGGCGGCCGCCGTCGGAGCCGCGCTGCGAGTGGCCCAAGGTCCCGGCGACGCGGGCGCGACACTTTCGGCGCCCGCCGTGCCCGCCGCGGCCACGGCCCGGGCAGCCGTGCGGCCGGACCCCCGCCCCGAAGCGACCGCGACCTCGCCCGCGCCGCCGGCCGAGCCGACGCAGGCGGAGATGGCACGGGCCTGGTCGGCCACCGGTCACAACTCGCGGCTCAATGCCGCCATCGCCGCCGACTATCCGCCGACCGACTCACCGACTCCGGCTACGCCCGACGCCGCAGCCGAGACGCCCAAGCGCAAGGGTCTGTTGTCCCGCTGGCATCTACTGCCGGCGGCGGCGATCCTCGTCACCGTAGCGGCCGTGCTGCTGGTGGGCACCGCGGTGGCGATCGGGCTGGGCTCGCAGAACAAATCGGCCACCACACCGGCACCGGCCGTCAGCACCACACCGGTGGCCCCGCCGCCGGCTTCCAACAGCGCCACCGCGGCGCCGGCACCGCCGCCGCCGGACGTCCCGGTGCCGTCAACCTCGGATACCACCCCGCCCGCCGAGACCGAGACACCGATGACCACCACACCGCGGGCGACTCCCCAGGCGGCACCACCGCCAGCCCCGCGCCGGGTGGCGGCCCCGCCCGAGGTGCCACCCATTCCAGGCGTCAACCAACCGATTCCCGGGCTCGACCGGGTCAACCAGATCATTCAGGAAATCGAGGGCAACCTCGGCATCACGGCGCTGGGCCCGATACCCGCTCACTAGGCCTGCGATCTAGGCCTGCGATCGGGAATTCGGGCCTAGCTCAATCCTTTTCGCCCTTGTTCTCCGCGGCGGCGGCCTCTTTGAGGACCTCGTTGAGCTTCTTATCCTTCTCGATCTGATCCTTCAGCGCCTGCTCGTCGCGTCCCTCGTCGCCCTCGGTCTTGGCCTGCGAGCCCTCGCCCGAATCCCCGCCCTCGGGCTCCTCGTGCCTGGGATTGCCGTCGTCGTCGAGCCAGTCGTTGACCGCCGTGCCGGACACGCTTCCGCCGGTGCCGGGCAGCACGATCGTGGGTTTGTCCTTATAGGCCTCCATCATCTTGGCGGCCTCTTTTTTGTCGTCCTCGTCAGGCTCGGGCTTCTCGGTCAGCTTCTGCTCATCATCCCCTTGATTAGTCTGATCAGCTTCTGCGGCTCGACCCGATTGCCTATCGTCTTGATGCCTATCGTCTTGATCAGTTGACTTATCGTCCTGCTGGTCGGTCGATTTATCGTCCTGCACGCTCATGCGTCTACCCCCTTGCGGTCGCAGGTTCGACGATTGCAGGGGGTTACCCGCTGCGTGGTTGTGCCGAAACTCTCATGAACGCGCGGCGTCGCGCTTGACCAGCACGACCAAGGCCTGCGGGATCCGCATCGGCTCGGGTGCGCTTGACAGGCGCTCGGCGACCGCGCACTCCAACTGCTCGACGAAATGGCCGGCCCGCTCGTCGTGGCTCCCACCGTCGAGTGCGGTCACCAGCGATCCGGACAGCGCGGATCGCGCGAAGGCCGCCCACTGCGCACCGAACGCCTCGGCGTCGTGGTCCACCTGGTAGCGAGCCCAGAACCGATCCTCGGCGTTGAACATCTCGAGGTGCTCGATCATCAGGCCCTCGAACCGTCCCTTCGGCGCGAACGGGGCGCGGAAGTCCTTCTCGGCGCGAGCGAACGTGGGAATCGTCATGCGCCGCACTTCATCCGAGTGCAGCAGGCCGTCGCGCACCAGATCAGCGAGCGCCGCGACGAGGGCATCGAGCAGTGGGGCGAAACCCGCCGACCCGTCCTCGTCGGCCGCCAGCATCAACGCCACCAACCGGCCCTCGGGAGCCAGCTCGCGCCCGCGGAACGCGACGAAGTTGTGCCAGTCCAGCGCGGCCTGGTCGGCGTAGGCCGCTTGCGCCGCGTCGTCTGTGCTGCGCGAGACGTGCACGTGATCGTGCACCTCGCAGGGGGTTCGGCTCAGCCACTGGGTTGCCCAGGACGTCCAGCCCAGGTTGACCGTCTTGGACGGCACGATCTGGTCGTAGAACGACCGGCCGACCGCGGAGGTGAACGTCGCCGTATCGGAGTGCAGGTAGCTCTCCGGGTCGTCGGCCACCGTCTCGAACAGCGCCGCGAAGTCGTTGCCCGGTACGTCGGTGTGCGCCACCAGGATTGCGTGGTCGTGTCGCGTGCGCCGGCGCAGCACGGCGATGCCGGCCGACAGCGGTCTCAGCGAATTGTGGCCGTTGGCCGCGCCATAGTCGGCGATGACGATCGGCTGCGGAGGCTTGGGCAGCGCCACCTGTTCGGCGGCCCGCTCGAACACCGCGATCGCCTGCGCCAACCCGGCGGCGCGCAACCGCGACGCCTCGGTGTAGGAAGCCTCGGGCCGCACCACAATGCTCGATTCGGGCATCCGGGCTTCGGGCGGCATGAATCAACGATAATGGCCGAGCCGGTGCTCAGTTCGGCGAAGGATCAGTGGCCGCGGGCCACCCATTCTTCGTAGTGCACGATTTCGTCGCCGATGGTGGTGCTGTCGCCATGGCCGGTGTGCACGACCGTGTCGCCGGGCAACGTACCGAGCCGACCGGAGATCGACTGCAGGATCGTTCCGAAATCCGAATAGGAGCGCCCGGTCGCGCCCGGGCCGCCGGAGAACAGGGTGTCCCCGCTGAACACCACGCCTTCGGGGCCCAGTTCCGGGGCATACCAGCACACCGATCCGGGGGAGTGACCCGGCGTGTGCAGCGCCAGCAGCTCGGTGCCCGCGACATCGAGCGTGTCACCGTCGGCGATCAGCCGAAAGTCCTTGTCCGGGTGCGTCATTCGCCAGAGCACGTCGTCGCCGGGGTGGAGCAGCACCGGTGCGTCCAGCGCGGCGCCCAGTTCGGGCGCCACGGTGACGTGGTCGTTGTGGCCGTGGGTGCACACCACCGCGACCACGTTACGGTTGCCGACGGCGGCCAAGATCGGTTCGGCTGAATGCGCGGCGTCGAACACGACGACGTCGGAGTCGTCGCCGACGATCCAGATGTTGTTGTCGACTTCCCAACTGCCGCCGTCGAGTTCGAAGGTGCCATGGGTGACCAGCCGCTCGATGCCCGCCATCAGAGCACCACCACCGAGCGCAGCACCTCGCCGCCGTGCATCTTGTGGAACGCCTCCTCGATGTCGCCGAGCCCGATGCGCTCGGAGACGAACTGCTCGAGGGGGAGCCGGCCTTGCAGATACAGGTCGATCAACGTCGGGAAGTCGCGCTCGGGCAGGCAGTCGCCGTACCACGACGACTTCAGCGCCCCGCCGTGGCTGAAGAAGTCCACCAGCGGCATGTCCAGGCGCATGTCGGGCGTCGGAACCCCAACCAGCACAACGGTTCCGGCCAGGTCACGGGCGTAGAAGGCCTGCTTCCAGGTCTCGGGCCGGCCCACCGCGTCGATCACCACGTTGGCGCCGAACCCGTCGGTGAGGTCCTGGATGGTCTTGACCAGGTCCTTTTCGGGGTCCAGCTCGCGGGCGTTGACGGTGTGCGTGGCACCAAACTTGCGAGCCCAGTCCAGTTTGGTGTTATCGGTGTCCACGGCAATGATCCGCCGGGCGCCCACCAGCGCGGCGCCGGCGATCGCGGCGTCGCCCACACCGCCACAACCGATCACGGCGACGGTGTCGTCGCGGGTGACCGCGCCGGTGTTGATCGCCGCGCCCAGCCCGGCCATCACACCGCAGCCCAGCAGGCCCGCCACGGCGGGGTCGGCCTCGGGATTGACCTTGGTGCACTGGCCGGCGGCCACCAGCGTCTTGTCGGCGAACGCGCCGATGCCCAGCGCGGGCGTCAGCTCGGTGCCGTCGCTCAGCGTCATCTTCTGGGTGGCGTTGAAGGTGTCGAAGCACAGGTGCGGCCTGCCGCGCTTGCAAGCCCGGCACTGCCCACACACCGCGCGCCAGTTCAGGATCACGAAGTCGCCCGGCGCGACGGCGGTCACGTCCGGCCCGACGGCCTCCACCCGGCCGGCGGCCTCGTGGCCGAGCAGGAACGGATATTCGTCGTTGATGCCGCCCTCGCGGTAGGTCAGGTCGGTGTGGCACACCCCGCAGGCGATGACGTCGACCAGGGCCTCACCGGGTCCGGGATCCGGGACGACGATGTCCACCAATTCGACGGGTTCGCCCTTCTTGCGTGAAATCACGCCGCGCACTGTCTGACTCATGGGCTCCAACCTAGGGGTTCGTCGCCATACATCTCTCGGCGGGTTGTCCACCCATGAACCGGGTGTAGCGTCCGTGGGCGTGACGGCTTTGGAAACCACCGAAGAATTCACCGAAAGAATAACCGCGGCAATCGACGGCGCCAGCCTGACGTTGTTGCTCAGCATCGGCCATCAGACCGGTCTGCTGGACACGATGGCCGGCATGGCGCCCGCCACCAGTGCGCAGATCGCCGAGGCCGCCGGGCTCAACGAACGCTACGTCCGAGAGTGGCTGGCCGGCATGACGACCGGACGCGTCGTCGAGTACGACCCCGCCACGGCCAGCTACTCGTTGCCCGCCCAGCGCGCCGCCGTGCTGACCCGCGCCGCCGGACCGGACAATCTGGCCCTCGTCACCCTGCTCGTCCCGGTGCTCGCCGAGGTCGAACAGAAGATCATCGGGTGCTTCCGTGCCGGCGGCGGGCTGCCGTACAGCGAATTCCCGCGCTTCCACGCGTTGATGGCCGAGCAGAGCGGGGTGGTGTACGACACCGCGTTGGTCGACGTGGTGCTGCCGCTGGTGGACGACCTGGTGCCGCGGCTGCGCGCCGGGGCCGACGTGGCCGATTTCGGCTGCGGCAGCGGACACGCCATCAACGTGATGGCACAAGCGTTTCCGGCCAGCCGCTTCACCGGCATCGACTTTTCCGAGCAGGCCATCGCCACCGGGATTCGGGAGGCCGCCGAGCGGGGGCTGGCCAACGCCGCCTTCGAAAGCCACAATCTCGCTGATTTGGACATGGCGTCAAAAAAAGACGCCTACGACGTCATCACCGTCTTCGACGCCATCCACGATCAGGCGCAGCCGGCGCGCGTCCTGGAAAACATCTACCGGGCGCTGCGGCCCGGCGGGGTGCTGCTGATGGCCGACATCAAGGCGTCGAGCCGGCTCGAGGAGAACATCGGCGTTCCGATGAGCACCTACCTGTACACGACGTCGTTGATGCACTGCATGACGGTGTCGCTGGCGCTGGACGGCGCCGGGCTGGGCACGGCCTGGGGCACCCAACTGGCCATCTCGATGCTGGGCGACGCAGGGTTCGACGACGTGCGGGTGGCCGAGATCGAGTCGGACCCGATCAACAACTACTACATCGCCAGGAAGTGATGGCGGCCCTCGACGCTCTTGCCGACTGGCCGGTCGAGGCCGCCGCCGGCGCGGTGATCGGGCCCGGCGGCGTGCTGGCCAGTCACGGCGACACCGGGCGGGTGTTCGAGCTGGCCTCGGTGACCAAGCCGCTGGCCGCGCGGGCCGTGCAGGTCGCCATCGAGGAAGGTGCGCTCGACCTCGACACGGCCGCCGGCCCGCCCGGCGCGACCGTCCGCCACCTGCTGGCCCACACGTCGGGCCTGTCGATGCACTCCGAGCAGGTGCTGGCCGCACCGGGAACCCGCCGCATCTACTCCAACCAGGGCTTCACGGTGCTGGGTCAGACGGTGCAGCAAGAGACCGGCATCGAGTTTGCGCGCTACCTGACCGAGGCGGTGTGCGAACCGCTGGGCATGGCGGCCACCCAGCTGGAAGGCGGTGCGGTGGCCGCCGGTTTCGGGGCGAGGTCGACGGTGGCTGATCTGGCGGCGTTCGCGGGGGACCTGCTGCGGCCGGTGACGGTCTCCGAAAGCCTGCACACCGAGGCGACCACGGTGCAGTTTCCCGGTCTGGACGGCGTTCTGCCCGGTTACGGAGTGCAACGGCCCAACGATTGGGGCCTGGGTTTCGAGCTCCGGGACACGAAATCACCGCACTGGACGGGTGCGAACAATTCGGCGCGGACGTACGGCCATTTCGGCCAAGCAGGCGGTTTCATCTGGGCAGATCCCGAAAAAGGGCTGGCGCTGGTGGTGCTCACGGACCGCGATTTCGGGGACTGGGCGCTGCGGCCGTGGCCGGCGCTTTCCGACGCCGTGCTAGCCGATTACAGCTAGTGGGAAATGCACACTAGCGCAACAGGGGTATCACAAGGCACAATAGACACGCAGGACACATAAAAAATCGAAGATTTCGCACAAGCTGCCCTGTTTGCCGGGTCCGCAGGTCGTTGGGGAAGACGTCCCTCGTGGAACCGAAGGAGCAGGAAATGCGAGCGTCGAATCAATTCGCCGACGTGACGACTGGCGTGGTGTACGTGCACGCTTCGCCCGCGGCGGTTTGCCCGCATGTCGAGTGGGCGTTGTCGTCGACCCTGGGTGCCAAGGCGAATCTGACCTGGACGCCCCAGCCGGCGATGCCCGGTCAGCTACGCGCGGTCACCAACTGGGTCGGGCCGGTGGGCACCGGCGCCAAGCTGGCCAACGCGCTGCGGTCCTGGTCCGTGCTGCGCTTCGAGGTCACCGAGGACCCCAGCCCCGGCGTCGACGGCTACCGATTCAGTCACACCCCGCAACTCGGCCTATGGAGCGGGGCGATGAGTGCCAACGGCGACGTCATGGTCGGGGAGATGCGGCTGCGGTCGATGATGGCCCAGGGCGCCGACACCCTGGCCGCCGAATTGGACTCGGTGCTGGGCACCGCCTGGGATGAGGCGCTCGAGGCCTATCGCGACGGCGGCGACGTCGGCGAGGTGACCTGGCTCAGCCGGGGGGTCGGCTAGTCGACCGGCGGGCCGGTTCACGCCGCCTCTCTCCGAAGCACTGGACGACTCTGGAAAGCGCTAGCACATCCGCTAGCGTGTTCGAGCACGCGCTAATGGTCCCCAGAGACCGGCCCTATCGCTTGGCCGGGCGCAGAATCTGCAGAGCGCCCGGCACCACCGAGATCTCGGCCGGTAGCGCGCAGGCGAAGTCGCCGTCGGCGTAGACGTTGATGCCGGGGCACTCGACGCGAATGGACTTGGCCCTCGCCGTGCTCACCTCGTCGAGCTGGACGTGGGTCCCCTTCATCACGGTGGGAAAAAGGCGGACCAGTTTGGTGCGGGACGCCTCGTGCACCATCGTGATGTCCAGCAGGCCGTCGGTGTAATCAGCCCCCGGGCAGATCTGCATCCCCCCGCCGTAGCTGCGGGTGTTGCCGAAGGCGGCCAGCGTGATGTCGGCGTCGAGCTCCTGGGTGCCGTCCAGCACCAAGCGAAATGGCAAGAGCCGCAATTGAGACAGTTCGGCGAGCATCGCGACGTAATACCGCAGCCGCCCGTGCGGCCAGCTCATCCGGTTGGCGCGATCGGTGACCAGCGAGTCGAAGCCGGTGGCCGCCACGGTGCCGAACCACTTTTCGGCGCCGCTGTCGTCCCGAATCAGGCCCAGGTCAATGGATTCCGTGCAGCCGTCGATGACGATGTCCGCGGCGGCCTCCGCGTCCTTGGTGGGGATGCCGAATTCGCGCGCGTGGTCGTTGCCGGTGCCGGCCGGGATCACGCCCAACGGAATGTCGGTGCCGGCCATCACCTGCAGGGCGTTGGAAACGACGCCGTCGCCGCCGGTCACCATGACCGCGTCGGTGCCGTTCTCCATAGCCGCGCCGACGAGATGGCGCGCGTCTTGCGCGTCGTCACCGATGATTTCGACGACCTCCACACCCCGGCGGTGTAGCCGCGCGATCGCGAGTTGGGCGGCGCGTACCGCGGCGCCGTGCCCCGACACCGGGTTGGTCAGCGCGATCACCTTGCCGATTTCGCGGCGGCGCAGTGATGTCACGGAATCAGCTTGCCGGGATTGAGGATTCCGGCTGGATCCAATGTCGACTTGACCGCGCGTAGCACCTGCACTCCCAGTTCGCCTATCTCGTCGCGCATCCACGGCCGATGGTCGATGCCGACCGCATGGTGGTGGGTGATGGTCCCGCCGGTGGCCATGATGGCATCCGACGCGGCCTTTTTGGCGGCTTTCCATTGCTCGACCGGATCGCCCCGCTGGCCGGCGACGACGGTGAAGTACAACGACGCGCCGGTGGGATAGACGTGCGAGATGTGGCACATCACCAGAGCCGGCGTGCCCGTCTCGGCGAGTGCGCCGGTAAGAGCTTGAGTCACAGCGGCTTTCAGGGTGGGAATGTTCGACCAGTCGGTGGCGGTCTCCAGCGTTTCGCACAGCGCCCCGGCCGCGAGCAGTGAATCGCGCAGGTACGGCGCGCCGAAGCGGCCGCGCTCCCAGGCCTGCGCCGGTCCTTCGCCCAGTGAGGTTCCGCCCTGGGCCGTCAGCAGTGCGCTGGTTTCGTCGTGCCGGCTGTGGACGTGTTCCTCGGTGCCCTCGAACACAGTGATGCCCAAACATCCGCCGGTGATCTGGGATTCGCCGATCGCCTCGGTGGTGGCCAGGTTGACCCCCGTCTCGGCCTCGTCGGAGAGCCGAATGACGGTGGGGCCGGTGGCATTCTGGGTGACGGCGCGCAGGGCCGCGGCCCCCGTCTCGAAGTCGGGGAACGACCACGCCTCGTAGCGGACGGCTTGCGGCGCGCGGTGCACGCGGAGCCGCACCTGGGTGATGACGCCCAGGGTGCCCTCCGAGCCGATCAACAGCTGACGCAGGTCCGGGCCGGCGGCCGATTCCGGTGCGCGACCGAGATCCATGATGCCCACCGGCGTGACCACCCGTAGCCCCCGCACCATGTCGTTGAACCGGCCGTAGCCCGCCGAGTCCTGCCCGGAGGAGCGGGTTGCGGCGAAGCCGCCGATGGTGGCGTACTCGAAGCTCTGCGGGAAATGACCGAGCGAAAAGCCTTGCGCGCCAATGAGTCTCTCGGCGTCCGGCCCCGTGACCCCCGCACCGAAAACAGCCTGGCCGGATACCTCGTCCAGCGAGATCAGCCGATCGAAACGGCGTAGGTCGAGCGAGACGACGGCGGAGAACCCCGCGCGAATGGGATTGAGCCCACCGACCACGCTGGTGCCCCCGCCGAAAGGTACGACGGCGATGCGATGCTCCGAGCAGTAGCGCAGGACGTCGGACACGGCTTCGTCGTCGCCGGGCAACAGCACGGCGTCGGGCGCATCCTGCGGGCCGCGCTCTTTGCGGTTGAGCAGGTCGATGGTGGACTTGCCGCCCGCGTGCAGCAGCCGATCGGCGTCGGCGGTGCGGCAATACTGGGCGCCGACGAGGGCGGTGAGCGCTTCGAGATGCGCCTCCGACAACGCCGACGGGCGCAGTTGCACCTGGTCGGATCGCAGTTCGGCCGTGCGGGACCCCTCGACCCCCACGGCCTGCTGCAGTAATGACCTGATTCCCTCCGAGAGCGGCTTGGCCGCCGCGGGATCGCCCCACGCGTTCCATTTCATCGGCGGCAGGAGCCCCTGGGAATGCGTCATGCGTTACAGTATTACACATGTTGTCAATCTGTAACACAGGGCTGGATACCGGCGAGCGCATCCTCGCGGCCGCGGCCAGCTGTGTGGTGGATTTCGGCGTGGAGCGGGTGACGCTCGCCGAGATAGCCCGACGGGCGGGCGTCAGCAGGCCGACGGTGTATCGGCGGTGGCCGGATACGCAGTCGATCGTGGCGGCGCTGTTGACCCAGCACGTCACCGAGGTGATGCGCGACGCCCCGTTGTTGGGGGACGATCGCGAATCGCTTGTGCAACAGATTGTTACGGTGGCCAACCTGTTGCGTGCGGACCAATTGGTGATGTCGGTGCTGCACTCGGACCTCGCGTCGACCTATATCACCGAACGCCTCGGGACCAGCCAGCGCATGCTGATCGACGCCCTCGCCGCCCGGCTCCGGGCGGCCCAGCGGCACGGCAGCGTCCGGCTCGGCGACCCGGTCCAGATGGCGACCATGGTGCTGCTGATCGCGCAGTCGACCATCCAGTCGGCCCGGATCGTCGAGCCGATGCTCGACGCCGACGCGCTGGCCGCCGAACTCGCCTACTCGCTGAACGGATATCTGTCGTGATAGCTGATCCGACCGCCCTGAACGCCGCGCGGCGCGCCGCCGACCTGACCGCACTCGCCGACGGTGAGCCACTGGACGTCGTGGTGATCGGCGGTGGCATCACCGGCGCCGGGATCGCGCTGGATGCCGCCGCGCGCGGGCTGCGGGCGGCGCTGGTGGAGAAACACGATCTGGCCTTCGGGACCAGCCGGTGGAGTTCCAAGCTTGTCCATGGCGGCCTGCGCTACCTCGCGACGGGAAACGTGGGCATCGCCCGGCGCAGCGCCATCGAGCGCGGAATCCTGATGACGCGCAACGCGCCCCACCTGGTTCACGCCATGCCGCAGGTGGTGCCGCTGCTGCCGTCGATGAGTCCGGGCAAGCGGGCCCTGGTGCGGGGCGGCTTCCTGGCCGGTGACGCGTTGCGGTTTCTGGCCGGCACACCGGCCTCGACACTACCGCGCTCGCAACGGATTTCAGCGCAACGCGTCGTTGCGATGGCGCCGACCGTACGGCGTGCCGGCCTGGACGGCGGCCTGCTGGCCTACGACGGTCAACTGGTCGACGACGCCCGCCTGGTCACCGCCGTCGCACGTACCGCGGCGCAGCACGGCGCCCGAATCCTGACCCACGTGGCGGCGTCGCGGGCCACCGGTACCTCGGTGCGGCTGACCGACATGCGCGGCGGTGAGTCGATCGACATTGCGGCTGGCGCGGTCATCAACGCGGCCGGGGTATGGGCGGGGGAGATCGACGGCTCGTTGCGGTTGCGGCCGAGTCGCGGCACCCATCTGGTCTTCGACGCCCAGTCGTTCGGCAATCCGACTGCGGCGCTGACGATTCCGATTCCGGGTGAGCTCAACCGCTTCGTCTTCGCCATGCCCGAACAACTGGGCCGGGTGTATTTGGGGCTGACCGACGAGGAGGCGCCCGGTCCCATTCCGGATGTGCCCGAACCGTCGGTCGACGAGATCACCTTCCTGCTCGACACGGTCAACACCGCACTGGGGACCGCGCTCACCGCCACCGACGTGATCGGCGCCTATGCCGGGCTGCGCCCACTGATCGACACCGGCGAGGGCCGCACCGCCGACGTCTCGCGCGAACACGCCGTCGTGGAGTCGGCGTCCGGGGTGATCAGCGTGATCGGCGGCAAGCTGACCGAATACCGCCACATGGCACAGGACGTGCTGGATCGCGCCGTGCGGGTGCGGCGACTGCGCGCCGCCAAATGCCGAACCCGCAACCTGCCGCTGATCGGGGCGCCGGCCAATCCCGGTGTGATCGCCGAGTCCGACGCCGGGTTGCCGGCTTCGCTGGTGGTGCGCTTCGGCGCCGAGGCGCCCAAGGTGCTTGCCACCGCGGCCTGCGAGCGACCGACCGCGCCGGTCGCGGACGGAATCGACGTCAGCCGAGCGGAATTCGAATACGCGATAACGCATGAGGGCGCGCTTGATGTCTCCGACATCCTCGATCGACGCACGCGGATCGGGTTGGTAGCGCGGGATCGGGAGCGAGTGGTCGCCGTGGCCGAGGAGTTTCTGGCGCGCTTCGGCTAGGGCGGCCGCCCGATGGCCTCCCGCCACACGGCCGGGTATTGATAGTTAGTGTCTTATGATAGAAACTGTCAGTTTATGCCGTGCTGGTGGCGGGAGGGCCGATGACTATCCGAGTCCCGGTGTTGATCGTGGGCGCCGGCGTTGGCGGCCTGGCGACGTCGGCGGTGCTGGCCCGACACGGCGTCCATTCACTGCTGGTCGAGAAACGACCGGAGATCTTCCTGTACCCCAAGGCCCGCAACCTGAGTTTCCGAAGCTCAGAAATCCTGCGCGGCCTTGGCCTTCGGGACGAGGTGCGGGCGGTCGCAGAGCACGTGTCGACCCTGGTGGTCCGGCCCACGCTCAACAGCACCGTGCAAGAGCCGGCGCTCGACGTCGGCGCGATCTTCGCCGGTCTGGACAGGCTCAGCCCCGAGCCGGCGGCGCAGTATTGCCCACAGAGCCGGCTCGAGCCGATTCTGATCGACGCGGCGCGGCGGGCCGGCAGCGAGGTGCGCTACGGCACACGGTTGTCCTCGTTCGAGCTGGACGACACCGGCGTCACCGCGGTGGTGTGCGACGTCGAATCGGGGGAGTCGCAGACCGTCCGCGCCGACTATCTCGTCGGCGCCGACGGCGTGCACAGCCCGATCCGTAAATCGTTGGGCATCAGCACATCCGGGTATGGCGCGCTGCCGATCTATGTCGTCTTCATCTACTTCCGGGCCCCGTGGCGCCGCTTCATCCCGGAGCTGCACGACGGCGATGGCGTGCAGGTCAAAAACGACGATGTGGACGGCATATTCCTGGTCGCCGAGGGCGATCTCGGCATGTTCATCACCACCTACTTTCCCGGTGACGGCGAGTCGGCCGGACAGTTCACCCCGCAGCGCTGCCGCGAGCGGCTCACCCAGGCGATCGGAGAGCGGATAGACCTCGACATCATCGAGGCCGCGGCGTGGCAGCCCTACGAGCAGGTGGCCGATCACTTCGATTGTGGGCGAGCGTATCTCGTCGGCGATTCGGCGCATACCATGCCGCCGTTCAAGGCCGGGGGAGCCAACACCGCCATCCAGAGCGCACACAATCTGGCCTGGAAACTCGCCGCCGTCCTGCATGGCACGGCCACACCCGAGCTATTGGCGACCTACCACACCGAGCGTCATCCGGTGGGCCGATTCGCCGCGCGCCAATCGCTCACCGGGCCGTCGATGGCCCTGCTGCGGCCGAGCCGCGACGCTCCGCAACTGCCGGCCGACGAAGAATGCTCGATGTTCACCCTGCTCATCGGATACCGGTACCGCTCGGCGGCGGTCGTGACGAGCGACGCGGAAGGCGGCGCCCTGGTGGACGAGTTGCGCGCGCAACCGGGCACGCGGGTACCGCACGTCTGGTTGCGAGACGGGGTGTCGACGCTCGACCTGCTGGGGCCCCGATTCACCGTGCTGTCCGGCGACGAGCGATGGTGTGCGGCAGCGGCTGCGGCGTCGCTGTCGGCGCATCGCTGCTACAACGACGAGTGGGCGGCGATCACTGGCCTGGCGCCGGAAGGGGCGCTGCTGATCCGTCCGGACGATTTCGTCGGATGGCGCGCCGAGCGACTCCCCGCCGACCCCGAAGGGGAACTGCGGCAAGCGCTTTCGACGATCCTGGGCCCGCTACCTGCGCGAGCGTAAGCGGACTGCGATTTTGCACGCGAATTTCCGCAGTGCCCTTACGCTCGCGGGCCTAGAAATTACAGCGGGATGTTCTTGTGACGGCCGCGGCGCGCGGGCGCCTGGGCCAGCGCCTCGGTGAGCTTGCTGCGGGTGTGCGACGGGTCGATCTTCTCGTCGACCACGCCGATCTCGATGGCGCTGTCCACGCCGCCCGCGATCCGCTCGTGCTCGGCCGCCAGCTGGTCGTGCAGCGCTTCGCGCTCGTGATCGGCCGCGGCGGCCAGCTTCTTCTTGTGCAGAATGCCGACGGCCGCCTTGGCGCCCATCACCGCCACCTCGGCGTCCGGCCACGCGTATACCTTGGTGGCGTTCAGCGACCGGGAGTTCATCGCAATGTAGGCCCCGCCGTAGGTCTTTCGGGTCACCAGCGTGACACGCGGAACCGTGCACTCACCGAACGCGTGCAACAGCTTGGCGCCGCGGCGCACCACGCCGCCCCACTCCTGGTCGACGCCGGGCAGGTAGCCGGGCACGTCGACGATCACCACCAGCGGAATACCGAACGCGTCGCACAGGCGCACGAAACGCGCTGCCTTCTCGGCGCTTTCGGAGTTCAGGCAGCCACCCAGGCGCAGCGGGTTGTTGGCCAGCACGCCGACAGTGCGGCCGGACAGGCGACCCAGCCCGATCACCATCGACGGCGCCCAATTGGCCTGGAACTCGTCGAACGGCGTCTCGTCATCGAGGATCGCGGTCACGATCGGGCGCACGTCATAGGCCCGCCGTGCCGACTCGGGCAACAGCGCGTGGATGTCGGTGTCACCGGCCTCGGCCTTGTTCCGGTCGAAATGCCCCTGCTGGCAGAACAACCCGACCAACCGGCGACCCCGCTCATAGGCGTCGAGCTCGTCGTCGGCGACGATGTGGCACACCCCGGACTTCTTGTGGTGGGTCTCCGGGCCACCCAGCGAGCACATGTCCACGTCCTCGCCGGTGACGCTGCGCACCACGTCGGGCCCGGTAACGAAAACCCGGCTGTCCGGTGCCATCACGATGACGTCGGTCAGGGCCGGCCCGTAGGCGGCGCCGCCGGCCGCGAAGCCGACGACCACCGAGATCTGCGGGATGTAGCCGGACGCCCGGATCATCGCCTCGAACACCAGGCCCACCGCGTGCAGGGCCTTCACGCCCTCGGCCAGCCGGGCGCCGCCGGAGTGCCAGATGCCCACGATCGGGCTCTGCTCCTCGATGGCGGTGTCGTAGGCGTTGACGATGTGCGTGCACCCCTCGATGCCCATGGCACCGCCCATCACGGTGCCGTCGGTGCAGAACGCAATGGTGCGTACACCGTTCACGGTCCCCGCGGCGGCCAGCACGCCGGAGCGATCACGCTCGTGCAACAGCTCGACGGTGTCGTCGTCGAAGAAATTGCTCAAGCGCAACAGCGGGTCGCGAGGGTCGAGCGACTCGCCAACCGTCTCGGGGGCCGTGATAGTCATCGCAGGTCTCCTGATATTCGGTGTTGCTCGGATCAGTACCGCCCGAAGGCGATGGCCACGTTGTGTCCGCCGAAGCCGAACGAGTTGTTGATGGCGTACTCGTAGTTGC
>NZ_LZKV01000199.1:0-723 GCF_001672995.1 Mycobacterium sp. 1482292.6
GCCCTGACTGTCATCGATAAGCTCTTATACAGTTTCCGCCCAACACCGCCCCCCACACCCGCTAATAAGCCGAAGCGCACACGGGCCGACAAAAGACGCGATGCAACCGACAATACCTCGAAGGGGCGGAAACCGGGCGAACGCGCGACGACGCCGCCCCGGCGCGTTAGCTTGAAACGCTTACGCGAGGCGACGAGCTAACCGGTCTGACCAAGCTGTCGATGCCCTAGTCGTGCTGGCTTTTCCGGCCTGTCGAGCGCAGGTCGTGGGGATCCGTTCCCTCACCGTTCACACGGGGTGTTTGCGGCGCGAAGTTTGGCTGGCTATTGCTGTGAAGAGCTGGCTCGGGTGGCCGCCGTCAGTTCGTGGGCTGCTGCAGGCGCGCCACGACCCGTCCGCGGCGGGTCACGTCGATGGTTTCGCCGGCCGCGACGCGGTCGATGTAGTTGCCGAGATCGATTCGCAATTGCCGGATGCCGATGCGATCGGGTATCGCGCCAGTGTGGGTCACCTGCGGCGACTCACAGGCCTTGCTCAGAAGGCAATCGATGATGGCTAGGGCATGGTGGCGCGCTGTTACGGGATCGACGGATTGGGCGATTTCCCAAGAAAGTTCGTTCAATGCGCCGCGCAGGGTGGCCACCACCATGGTCGATGTGTAATTGCTAGCTCCGGCCGGAGCCAGCGTAGCGGCGAATTCGCGAGTCAAGTTGCCGTAGTAGT